>NZ_JBFBCB010000034.1:49115-88274 GCF_040682975.1 Streptomyces sp. NPDC051051 | reverse complement strand
TTGCATGTGTTAAGCACGCCGCCAGCGTTCGTCCTGAGCCAGGATCAAACTCTCCGTGAATGTTTACCGGTAATCCGGTGCACACATCACGAGAGCGGAACGGCGGGCGGAATAGGCCCGACCGTTCACAGCGTCCTCGCTGTGTTTTCTTCAAAGGAACCTCATCCTCGGCTATCACTGCCGGGGACGGGGTATCAACATATCTGGCGTTGATTTTTGGCACGCTGTTGAGTTCTCAAGGAACGGACGCTTCCTTCGTACTCACCCGAGAGACTCTCTCAGGCTTTCCTCCGGGCGCTTCCCTTCGGTGTTTCCGACTCTATCAGACCGTTTCCCGATCCGATTTCCTCGGCGCTTTCCAGGCCCCCGCTTTTCTTTCGCGGCTTCCTTTCCGGCGGTTCCGACTTTATCAGATCCTTTCGGCCCCGATTCCCCGTCGGAGGGATTTGTCTCGGGCTTCCGGCTTTCGCCTGTCGGCCTTTCGACATTCACTACGTTAGCCGATTCCCTCGTCAGCTCATAATCGAGCTTCGTCGAGTTCGAATTCAGACATGTAGGCACGCCGAATTCGACCCCGCTGAGGGGCATCGTAGGTAGTGGGTTGGCCGCTTCCGGCTGCTGGCGAATGCCGTACCCGGTTCAAGCGGCTCAGGCTACGTTACGCCGCTGCCCGAGGCGAGTCAACTTCGGCGGCGCCGGGGCACGTGGGCCCGATAGGGGCTCACCGTCGGGTCGCCGGCGATCCAGTACCGCCAGGGGTGGACCGCGCCGTCGCCGGAGACCCCGGTGCGCGGGCCGTTGCGTACCTGGTCGGTGAGTGCCGGGGTACCCGTGAGGACACGGAGCGGGGTGTCGCCGGGAGCGCAGGCGTCCGTGCCGTCGAGGGCCCGGTCGACGTCCAGGGCCGTGGCCAGGCGGGCGGGGCCTTTGGCCAGTTCCTTGTCGTTGCGGGCCGAGAGTCGACGCCTGCGGGCCTGCTCGGTGCCTCCGATCACCTCGCCGGCTCGGAGCAGGACACCGCTCGCGGTGCCCTCGGGGCCGCAGACGAGGTTCATGCAGTGCCACATGCCATAGGTGAAGTAGACGTACACGTGCCCGGGCGGGCCGAACATCACGCTGTTGCGGGCGGTGCGTCCCCGGAAGGCGTGGGAGCCCGGGTCGTTCGGGCCGTCGTAGGCCTCGACCTCGGTGAGGCGCAGGGTGATCGGACCGTCCGGGGTGGCGCGCACGACGAGGCGGCCGAGGAGATCGGGGGCGACCTGCAGAACGGGGCGCTCGAAGAAGGTCCTGGGCAGGGGCGTACGGTCGGGGGTCGCGATCATGCCCTCCGAGCGTAATGGAGACGGTCGGTGCGCCGCGGTGGCCAGTGGGCACCCGGCTTGCCAGGGTGGAGTGCGGAACCGGCTCCGGCCGGATTGCGTTTGTAGGGATCAAGGATCCCGTCGTAGAGGTCTAGAGGGAGAGTCATGGCGTTCAAGAAGCTGCTCGCGAGTCTCGGGGCCGGTGGGGCCTCGGTCGAGACGGTGCTGACCGAGGTCAACGTCGTTCCGGGTGGCGTGGTGCAGGGCGAGGTGCGGATCCAGGGCGGGTCCGTGAACCAGCAGATCGAGGGACTGTCCGTCGGGCTCCAGGCCAAGGTCGAGGTCGAGAGCGGCGACCAGGAGTACAAGCAGGACATCGAGTTCGTCAAGCAGCGGCTCGGAGGCGCCTTCGAGCTCCAGGCAGGCGCGGTGCACGCCGTGCCGTTCGGTCTGGAGATCCCGTGGGAGACGCCCATCACGATGATCGACGGGCAGGCCCTGCGCGGGATGAACGTCGGGGTGACCACCGAGCTGGAGATCGCGCGGGCCGTGGACTCCGGTGACCTGGACCCGGTGAACGTGCACCCGCTGCCGGTGCAGAAGGCGATCCTGGACGCCTTCCTCCAGCTGGGCTTCCGCTTCAAGAACGCGGACCTGGAGCGCGGTCACATCCGGGGGACGCGGCAGACGCTGCCGTTCTACCAGGAGATCGAGTTCTTCCCGCCGACGCAGTACCGGGGCCTGCACCAGGTCGAGGTGAGCTTCGTCGCCGATGAGCACGCGATGGACGTCGTGCTGGAGATGGACAAGAAGCCTGGGCTGTTCAGTGAGGGCAGCGACACCTTCCGCTCCTTCCAGGTCGGGCTGAACGACTACCAGGGGACCGACTGGGCGGCGTACCTCAACCAGTGGCTGTCCGAGGTCGGCAGCAGGCGCAACTGGTTCTAGGCTCGGAACCACTGACTCCAGAACCGATGCAGGAGGTACCGAGGTGACCGAGCTCAAGCGGCGGCCGCTCCCCCACGACTTCCATCCGCCCGTGCCGTCGTTCACGGTGACGAGCGAGGACGTCGAGGAGGGCGCGACCCTCAAGGGCGACCAGGTCCAGGCGGACGGGAACACCTCGCCGCAGCTGCGGTGGGAGGGTTTCCCGCCGGAGACCAAGAGTTTCGCGGTGACCTGTTACGACCCCGACGCACCGACGGGCAGCGGCTTCTGGCACTGGGTCCTGTTCGACATCCCCGCCTCGGTGACCGAGCTTCCGGCGGGGGCCGGCGGCGGCAAGTTCGAGGGCCTGCCCGAGGGCGCCGTCCACGCGCGCAACGACTACGGGACGAAGGACTTCGGCGGGGCCGCCCCGCCGCCCGGGGACGGCCCGCACCGGTACGTCTTCACGGTGTACGCGGTGGACCAGGAGAAGCTCGGCCCGGACTCGGACGCCTCTCCCGCCGCAGTCGGGTTCAATCTGCGCTTCCACACGCTCGCGCGAGCCCAGCTGATCGGGGAGTACGAGAATCCCGCTGCGAGCTGAGTCGGGCCTCCGCCGAGTCATCTCACCGTTCCTTCGACGTTTGCCCGTCCCTGGTCTTGGAAGTGATCAGGGGCGGGCATTTTGTTGCCGGGGGCGCGGGGGGCATCCCCCGTGCGAGCAGCAGATATTGCGTTGTCCATCTCGGCGTGCCCGGCCAGAGTTGTTCCCAGCCCGCCAGGGGGTGGGCCGGTGCACACGGGAGGTGGGCTGGTATGCGGGACACGCTGGTACTCAACGCGAGCTTCGAGCCGCTGTCGACGGTGACGTTGAACCGAGCCGTCGTTCTGGTGCTTCAGGACAAGGCCGTCGTCGAGCAGGCCCACCCCGAACTGCGGATGCGGGGAGCCGAGGTGGACATACCGGCGCCCCGGATCATCAGGCTGTGCAGGTACGTACGGGTGCCGTTCCGAAGACAAGCTCCGTGGTCGAGGCGGGGTGTGCTGGTCCGGGACCGGCACCGGTGCGCCTACTGCGGTCGCCGGGCGACCACGGTGGACCACGTCGTGCCGCGGGCCCAGGGCGGTCAGGACTCCTGGCTCAACACGGTCGCGTCGTGCGCGGAGGACAACCACCGCAAGGCGGACCGGACTCCGGACCAGGCGGGTATGCCGTTGCTACGGCAGCCGTTCGAGCCGACCCCGCAGGACGCGATGCTGCTCGCCCTGGGGCAGGAGGACCTGGCCGCGCTGCCGGAGTGGCTGACCACGGACGCGGCGTAGCCCGGCGGGCAGGCCGTGTCGCGTCCGCCGCCTCGCCGTGGCTGCGACGAACAGTTCCCCGCAGTTCTCGAAGGGCTGCGGGGAACTGTTGGTTCCAGGGGTTGCGTCAGTCGATCGACGGCTTCTCGCGGCGCTCCCTCGGGCTGTCCGAGCCACCGCCGTTGGAGCCCGAACCGCCGCCCATGGGGCCGAAGTTGCCCATGGCGCCGGACAGTCCCTTGAGGGCGTCGCCGATTTCGCTGGGGACGATCCAGAGCTTGTTGGCGTCGCCCTCGGCGATCTTCGGGAGCATCTGGAGATACTGGTAGGAGAGCAGCTTCTGGTCCGCGTCGCCGGCGTGGATCGCCTCGAAGACCGTACGGACGGCCTGGGCCTCGCCCTCGGCGCGCAGGGCGGCGGCCTTGGCCTCACCCTCGGCCTTGAGGATGGCGGACTGCTTCTCGCCTTCCGCGGTGAGGATGGCGGCCTGGCGCGTGCCTTCGGCGGTGAGGATCGCGGCGCGCTTGTCCCGGTCGGCGCGCATCTGCTTCTCCATCGAGTCCTGGATGGAGGTCGGGGGCTCGATCGCCTTCAGCTCCACGCGGTTGACGCGGATGCCCCACTTGCCGGTGGCCTCGTCGAGCACTCCGCGCAGAGCCGCGTTGATCTCCTCACGGGAGGTCAGGGTGCGCTCCAGGTCCATGCCGCCGATGATGTTGCGCAGGGTGGTGACGGTGAGCTGCTCGATCGCCTGGATGTAGCTGGCGACTTCGTAGGTCGCGGCGCGGGCGTCGGTCACCTGGTAGTAGATGACGGTGTCGATGTTGACGACCAGGTTGTCCTGGGTGATGACCGGCTGCGGCGGGAACGGAACGACCTGCTCCCGCAGGTCGATGCGGTTGCGGATGGTGTCGATGAACGGGACGACGATGTTGAGGCCCGCGTTGAGCGTCCGCGTGTAGCGGCCGAACCGCTCCACGATCGCGGCGCTCGCCTGTGGGATGACCTGGATCGTCTTGATCAGGGCGATGAAGACCAACACCACCAGGATGATCAAGACGATGATGACCGGTTCCATCGTGCTCCCCGTACCCTTCTCCGCCTCGGCGCTTTCGGAAGATCTTAGGCTTGTTGAAGATCTTGCTGGTCGAGTGTGCCAGACCGTCGTCCGGCTCGTGGGGTGTTCGGTTCACTTACGTGGTGCGGTAGTTGACTGGGTCAGATGACGATCGCCGTGGCCCCCTCGATGTCCACGACGTCGACCTCCTGGCCCACTTCATAGGTGCGGTCGGTGTCGAGAGCGCGTGCCGACCAGATCTCCCCGGCGAGCTTGACACGTCCGCCCGAGCCGTCGACCCGTTCCAGCACGACGGCCTGCTTGCCCTTCAACGCGTCGACGCCGCTGGCGAATTGGGGCCGCTGGGCGCTGTGCCGGGCCGCGATGGGCCGTACGACGGCGAGGAGGGCGACGGAGACGACGACGAAGACGAGTACTTGGGCGACCACGTCGAAGCCGAGGGCGGCCGCGACGGCCGCGGCCACCGCACCGACCGCGAACATGCCGAACTCCGGCATCGCGGTGACCACCAGAGGGATTCCGAGCGCTGCCGCGCCTACGAGCCACCACACCCACGCGTCGATGTCGTCCACGCGTTCATGGTAGATCCGGCGGGTGTGCGACCGACAGGGCGCGAACGGGGGCGGTCAGGACAGGGGCAGGCCCTGGGCGGTCCAGCGGTCGCCGACCTGTTCCACGACGAGGGGGAGGCCGAAGCAGAGGGAGAGGTTGCGGGAGGTCAGTTCGAGTTCGACCGGTCCGGCGGCGAGGACCTTGCCCTGACGGATCATGAGGACGTGCGTGAAACCGGGGGCGATCTCCTCGACGTGGTGCGTGACCATGATCATCGAAGGGGCGATCGGGTCGCGGGCCAAGCGGCCGAGACGGCGGACGAGGTCCTCGCGGCCGCCGAGGTCGAGGCCGGCGGCCGGCTCGTCAAGGAGCAGCAGTTCGGGGTCGGTCATCAGGGCGCGGGCGATGAGCGTGCGCTTGCGCTCGCCCTCGGAGAGGGTGCCGAACTTCCGGTCCAGGTACTCGGTCATGCCGAGGCGGTCGAGGAAGGCGCGGGCGCGCTGTTCGTCGATCTCCTCGTAGTCCTCCTGCCAGCTGGCCGTCATGCCGTACGCGGCGGTCAGGACGGTCTGCAGGACGGTCTGGCGCTTGGGGAGCTTGTCGGCCATGGCGATGCCGGCCATGCCGATGCGGGGGCGCAGTTCGAAGACGTCGGTGCCGGGCCGGCCGAGGGTCTCGCCGAGGATGGTGGCGGTGCCGCTGCTGGGGTAGAGGTAGCTGGACGCGACGTTCAGCAGGGTCGTCTTGCCGGCTCCGTTGGGGCCGAGGATGACCCAGCGCTCGCCTTCCTTGACCGACCAGGAGACCTGGTCCACCAGAGCCCGGCCCTCGCGGACCACGGATACGTCCTGAAGCTCCAGAACATCGCTCATGAGCGCGTTGTCTCCCCTTGCAGTGTGGCCGGTCTCGGTTGTCGCGTACGCCTGTGGCTCGGACCGCCGCGCGCGGGTGGGCGCGGCCCCTCCAGGAAAATCTACGCCACCGGCCGGGTGGGCCGTTCCATCGGTCCGGTCCTTAGGCTGGGAGGATGCTCTCTGAACCGCGCTCCGGTCGCCTCGCCGCTTGGGGAAATGCGCTTTTGGCCGGACTTGTCTCTCCGGACGACGCCGTACTCGCCATCGTCGGGGAGGACGCCGTGCACCGGGTGGAAGGGCTGCCCGGCGAGTCCGCGCCCGTCGGGCTCACGCTCGCGCTCGGACGGCTGCGGGCGCTCGGGGTGAGGGGGTTGCGGGTGGCGCTGCCGGCGCCGGGGCATCCGCTGGGGCTGAGCGGGCCGCCGGAGTTCAACGCGCGGGCGCTGGAGGCCGAGGAGGCGGTGGTCTGCCATGGGGCCGCGCTCGGGCTGGTGCCGGAGGTGTACGAGGCCGGGCCGGCGGGCGATGTGCATGTCGAGGTGACCTGGCACTGCCTCCCGGTGCGGGAGGCTCCGCCGGCGGACGTGCCGTCGCTGGGTGAGGCCGAGCGGGAGCTGGCGGAGGCGCTGCGTGACGCCACGGCCGTCCTGGCGCGGCTGGACGTGGCGGGCTCGGGGCCGGTGGCCGAGGCGGCGATCGACGCGTACCGGGCGCGGGCGGAGCGCGGGCGGGAGGTGTTGGCGCCGGGGTACCCGCCGCGCGCGGTGCGGGTGCTGGAGCTGGCGCAGCGGGTGGGGTTGCTGGTGTCGCTGGCCCGTGAGAACGGGCACGGGGGTGCGGTGAGCGCTTCCGAGATGGGGGCTCGGGTGGCCGCGTTGCAGCCGGTGGAGCGGACGGGGCGGCGGGCGCAGGTGGCTGCGTACAACGCGTATGTGGAGGAGCGCGAGCGGGGGCGGTGAGGTGTCCGCGCGTGGCGCGGGACGGGTGGTCGGCGCCCGCGTCGGCGACCGGCGGCACCCGCCGGGACGGAGGCGGAAGGTGTCGGTCGCGGTGGCGGCGGTGGTCGGGGCGAAGCGGCCTCCCCCGGAGTGGGGCCGGGAGGGACCCAACGGTTCCTCGGTGGCGGGTGTCTCAGTGGTTGAGGCCCAGGTTGCCGAAGGCGGGGTTGAGCACGCCGACGACGTTGACGCTGTTGCCGACGGCGTTGACCGGGATGTGCACCGGGGCCTGGACGACGTTGCCCGAGAGGACGCCCGGCGAGTGCTCGGCCATGCCGGCGGCCGACGCGCCGCCGGCGGCCGACGCCATCCCGGCGCCCGCGGCCACCAGTCCGCCGGCGACCATCGTCACGGCCGCTGCCTTTTTCAGGTTCTTCACTTCTGCCCCCTCCTGGTGACGGCCGCGGCGATCACCGCGGCACGCAATGGAGAACGTCGGGGGCCGACGGAGGATGCGCCATCCGGGGGGGCATTCCCACGACGGTATGAACCTCGGACCGGAGGAGACGCGTCCGGACGGGCGCCCCGCCGTACCGCCGGTCGTGCGCCGGATGCCGTGCCGCCGGTGTCGTGCGCCGGGGCGTGTGTCAGCCGGCCACGCCGTGGCGTACGGCCCACAGGGCGGCCTGGGTGCGGTCGGCGAGATCGAGCTTCATCAGGATGTTCGAGACGTGGGTCTTGACGGTCTTCTCGGACAGCACGAGGGCTCGGGCGATCTCCCGGTTGGAGCGGCCGTCCGCTATCAGACCGAGGACCTCACGCTCCCGCTCGGTGAGCGAACCACCCCTCCCCTGAACCGAGTTGGCCTCCTCCTGGGAGAGGAGGGCGTCGGCGACCTCGGGCTGGAGCAGGATGTGGCCGGCATGGACCGAGCGGATGGCGCCGGCCAGTGCGTCGGGGTCCACGTCCTTGTATACGTATCCGGCGGCACCCGCGCGCAGCGCGGGAACCACCGTGCGCTGCTCGGTGAAGCTGGTGACGATGAGGACGCGCGCGGGGTTGGCCAGTTCGCGGAGTCGGCGGAGGGCCTCCACGCCGTCCATGCCCGGCATCTTGACGTCCATCAGGACGACATCGGGCCTCAGCTCCTCGGCGCGGGCGACTCCCTCGGCCCCGTCGGACGCCTCCCCGACGACCTCGATGTCGTCCTGGACCTCCAGGAAGGTGCGCAGGCCCCGGCGGACGACCTGGTGGTCGTCGACGAGCAGCACCTTGATTGCGTCAGCCACCGGGAGCCTCCATCTCGATCGTGGTGCCCTTGCCGGGCGCCGACTGCACCGTCAGGCTGCCGCCGACCCCGCCGGCCCGGTCCCGCATGGAGACCAGGCCGAGGTGGCGGCCGGCCCTGCGGACCGTCGTGGGGTCGAATCCGCTGCCGTCGTCCACGACGCGCAGGACCGTGTCCGGGCCGCGCTTGTGGAGGGTCACCTCGACGTGCTCGGCGCCCGAGTGGCGCAGCGCGTTGTGCAGGGCCTCCTGGGCGACGCGCAGGAAGGCCTCCTCCTGGGCGGCGGGCAGGGCCCGGACGCCGTGGGCGGTGAAGGTCACGCGCGCGGAGTGCGCGCGGTCCAGGACCTGGATCTGGGTGCGGAGGGTGGCCACCAGGCCGTCCTCGTCGAGGGCGGCGGGGCGCAACTCGACGACGGCGGCCCGCAGTTCGTCGGTGGCCTCGGCCGCGAGGGCGGCGACCTGCTGGAGTTCGCCCTTGGCGCGGGCGGGGTCGCGGTCGACGAGGGTGGTGGCGGCCTGGGCGGTCAGGCGCAGGGAGAAGAGCTTCTGGCTCACCGCGTCGTGCAGTTCGTGGGCGAGCCGGGAGCGCTCCTCGGCGATGGTGAGTTCGCGGCTGCGCTCGTACAGGCGGGCGTTGGTGAGGGCGATCGCGGCGTGCTGGGCGAGGATCGCGAGCAGTTCCTCGTCGTCCTCGGTGAAGCCGCAGCCGCCCGTGGCCTCGGAGCGCGGCGGGTTCACCCCGTCGGGGCACAGCTTGTTCGCGAGGAACAGGGCGCCGATGACCTCGTCGCCGTCGCGGATGGGCAGGCCCAGGAAGTCGGACATCTCCGGGTGGGCGGACGGCCAGCCCTCGAAGCGCGGGTCCTTGCGCACGTCGGCGAGGCGCTCGGCCTTGGCCTCGTGCAGCATCGCCGCCAGGATGCCGTGCTGCCGGGGCAGCGGACCGATGGCCTTCCACCGTTCCTCGTCGACCCCGTCGACGACGAACTGGGCGAAGCCCCCGTGGTCGTCGGGCACGCCGAGCGCGGCGTACTGCGCGTCGAGCAGCTCGCGCGCCGAGGCGACGATCGTCTTGAGGACGTCGCGCACCTCGAGGTGCCTGCTCATGGCCAGCAGCGCGGAACTGACCGCGGCGAGGCCGGACCGGGGGCCTTGACTCATGCCCTCACGGTACCGGCGGGGTGTGACGGCGGGATCGGGCCCGTGACGCAGCGGGGGGGGCCGCAAGGCCTAGGTCCGAGGTCCCCGGTGCCGGGGGTGTACGTCGAAGGGCCCCGGTGGGTCCCGTCCGGCGTCCGAGGCGGCCGGAGGGGGCGCGTTCCTACCGTGGGGGCACCGCCGAGAGCGGCGGGTCGACGAGGGGACGGTTGTCATGCCGGTTGCGATCATCACGGGCGCCTCGAAGGGACTGGGCCGGGCGCTCGCCGAGGCCCTGGCCGCCCGGGGCTGGGATCTGGTGCTGGACGCCAGGACGGCCGGGGTGCTGAAGGAGACGGCCGCCGCGGTCGCGGAGCACGGGACCGGGGTGGAGGCGCTCGCCGGGGACGTGACCGATGCCGCGCACCGGACCGTGCTGGTGGCGGCCGCTCGGCGGCTCGGTGGGTGCCGGCTGCTGGTGAACAACGCGAGCGCGCTGGGTGCCGAGCCGCTGGTACGGCTGGCGGAGTTGCCCCTGGAGGGGCTGCGGCGGGCCGTGGAGGTGAACGTGGTGGCCGCGTTGGGGCTGGTCCAGGAGGCGCTGCCGCTGCTCCGCGCGGCGCCGGACGGCGCGGTGATCACGGTCAGTTCGGACGCGGCGGCCGAGGCCTACGCGACGTGGGGCGGGTACGGGGCGTCGAAGGCGGCTCTCGACCAGCTCGCGGCGGTGCTCGGCGAGGAGGAGCCGGAGCTGCGGGTGTGGGCGGTGGATCCCGGGGACATGGCGACGGACCTGTACGCGGCGGCCGTACCGGAGGACGACGGGGTGCGGCCGGAGCCGGGCGGTGTGGTGCCGGCCTTCCTGCGGTTGCTGGACGAGCGGCCGCCGAGCGGGCGCTACGGGGCACCGGCCCTCCTGGAGGGACGGCGATGACGCTGGCCCTGAGCGTGCCGCCGGAGTTGTCGGCGCGGGTTCCGGCCGAGCAGCGCGGGCCCGGCCGCGACCGGGACTCCGTACGGCTGCTGGTGTCGCGGGGGAGCGAGCCGGCGCATCACGTGTTCCGGGAGCTGCCGGGTCTGCTGCGGGCCGGGGATCTGCTCGTGGTGAACACCTCGCCGACGCTGGCCGCCGCCGTGGACGGGCGGATCGGGCACGCGTGCGTGGTGGTGCACTTCTCCACGCGCGGGGACGACGGGCGGTGGGCGGTCGAGCTGCGGGGGCCCGACGGGCGGGGCACCACGCGTCCGCGTGCGGGAGGGCCCGCCGGGACGGAGGTGCGACTGCCCTCCGGGGTGCGGCTGGTGCTGGAGGAGGCGCTGGGCGGGCCCGGGGGGCGGTTGTGGTGGGCGCGGGTGACCGCGGGGGCGGTGCCGGGGCTGCTGGGGGAGCACGGGCGGCCCATCCGTTACTCCTACACGGACCGGGATCAGCCGCTGGCGGCGTACCAGACGGTGTTCGCGCTGCCGTCGGCCGACGGGGCGGGCAGCGCGGAGATGCCGAGTGCGGCGCGTCCTTTCACGGCACGGCTGGTGACGGAGCTGGTCAGCCGGGGGGTGCAGTTCGCGCCGGTCACGCTGCACACCGGGGTGGCGTCGGCGGAGGCGCACGAGCCGCCGTATCCGGAGCGGTTCGCGGTGCCCGCGGGGTCGGCTCGGCTGATCAACGCGGCGAGGGCGGGAGGCGGCCGGGTCGTCGCGGTGGGGACGACCGCCGTCCGGGCGGTGGAGTCGGCGGTGGGGGCCGACGGGGTCGTACGCGCGCGTGCGGGGTGGACGGACCTCGTCGTCACCCCCGAGCGCGGGGTGCGGGTGGTGGACGGGCTGCTGACCGGGCTGCACGAGCCGGAGGCTTCGCATCTGCTCATGCTGGAGGCGGTGGCCGGGCGGGCCGCGATCGACCGGGGTTACGCGGAGGCGCTGCGGGGTTCCTACCTGTGGCACGAGTTCGGGGACCTGCACCTTCTCCTGCCATCGGAAGCCGCTCACGCAGAGCCCTGCGTCGGCGACGGTTGGTGACGAAACCTCGCCCCTCCTGTGAGCCCGCACATAGGGCGCACATCACGTACTAAGGACGATAGAAGTCAAAAGGGTCCTTTTGAACGGGGCAGACGGCCTGGTCTGTCCCGTTTTGCCCCTCCCTGATCCACTACCGGGGATAGTACGTCACACCTTTGCCTGGGCATTTTGCGGCCGCTAACAATGGCTCCTGTCGCTCAGCGCCGCGGTTTCCGATCCGCGGCGCTCGTGCCGAAAAGCACCCGCTGTCCGTCGTCGGACGAAGTGAGCGACCTCCGCGCTATTCGAAGAGGTCCTTCCGCCATGCCCAAGAACACTCGCAAGATCGCGCTCGCCGGTGTCGCCACGCTCGGTGCCGCCGCCGTCGCTTTCACCGTGGTTCCGGCCGACGGTCAGACGACCACGACGGACGCCCTTTCCTCGTCCCGCGTGGCCTACAGCTCCGAGCAGGTGCGCGACGTCAAGGCCAGCGTGACCGACCAGCTGGCCGGCACCAGCCTGAAGGTCGAGGCCATCGAGGCCAGGAAGAAGGCCGTCGCCGACGCGGTGGCCGCGAAGAAGGCCGCCACCACCGCCGCGGCGCAGAAGAAGGCGGCCGCCGCTGCCGCCGCGAAGAAGAAGGCGGCCGCCGCTGCCGCGAAGAAGGCCGCCGCCGCGCGCGAGGCCAAGGCCGCCGCGAGCCGGTCCGTCCAGCGTCCCGTGGTCAAGCAGGTAGCCGTCAAGAGCTACCCGAACAACCTCGACGGCTGGATCCGCGAGGCTCTCGGCATCATGGAGAGGAAGGGCATCCCGGGCTCCTACCACGGGCTGCACAAGAACATCATGCGCGAGTCCTCGGGCAACCCGAAGGCCATCAACGACTGGGACATCAACGCCATCAACGGCATTCCGTCGAAGGGTCTGCTCCAGGTGATCCCGCCGACCTTCAAGGCGTACCACGTCCCGGGCACGTCCTGGAACATCTACGACCCGGTCGCCAACATCACCGCCGCGGCCAACTACGCGGCCGACCGGTACGGCACGATCGACAACGTCAACAGCGCGTACTGAGCGTCCCGGCTCCCGCCGGGACCCCCACGCACCGAAGGGCGGCACCTTCCCTGACCGGGGTGCCGCCCTTCGGCGTCCTACGAAGGCTCCCGCCTACTTGCGCATGACCTCGGGCTCGTGGCGGCGCAGGAAGCGGGCCACGAAGAAGCCGCAGATCACGCCGAGGACGATCAGGGCGGCCATGTCCAGGCTCCAGGCGCCGATGGTGTGCTCCCACAGCGGGTCGTTGCCGGCGCCCTTCTCGGGCGGGCTGATCTTGTTGAAGTCCAGCGTGGCGCCCGCGGCGGCGACCGCCCAGCGCGACGGCATCAGGTACGAGACCTGGTTGGCGCCGATCGAACCGTTCAGGGCGAACAGGCAGCCCGTGAACACGACCTGGACGATGGCGAACATGACCAGCAGCGGCATGGTCTTCTCGGCCGTCTTCACCAGGGAGGAGATGACCAGGCCGAACATCATCGAGGTGAAGCCCAGCCCCATGATCGGCAGGGAGAGCTCCAGCAGCGGGGCACCGCCGAAGATCAGCCCCTCCTCCGGGATCTCCCGGCTGGCGAAGCCGATGACGCCGACCAGCAGGCCCTGGAACACGGTGATCAGGCCGAGCACGAACACCTTGGACATCAGGTAGGCCGAGCGGGACAGGCCGGTCGCGCGCTCCCGCTCGTAGATCACCCGTTCCTTGATCAGCTCGCGGACGGAGTTCGCCGCGCCCGAGAAGCAGGCGCCGACGGCGAGGAGCAGCAGGACGGTGCTGGCCGTGCCGTTCGGGACGATCCGGCCGCTCTGCGGGTTGACCCCGTTGGGCAGCAGGCCCCTGTCCGGGTCGATGAGCAGGCTCACCGCGCCGATCACGGCCGGCAGGATCACCATCAGGCCCAGGAAGCCCTTGTCGGAGACGATCACCGACGCATAGCGGCGTACCAGGGTGACGAACTGGGACATCCAGCCCTGCGGCTTCGGCGGCCGCATCGCCTGCATCGGCGTCACCGATACGGACTGCGGCGCGATGGCGTCGATGTCCGCGGCGTACATCTGGTAGTGCTGCGAGCCCTTCCAGCGGCCCGCCCAGTCGTAGTCGCGGTAGTTCTCGAAGGCGGAGAAGACGTCGGCCCAGCTGTCGTAGCCGAAGAAGTTCAGCGCCTCCTCTGGCGGACCGAAGTAGGCGACGCTGCCGCCCGGCGCCATCACGAGCAGCTTGTCGCAGATGGCGAGTTCGGCCACCGAGTGCGTGACCACGAGGACCGTACGGCCGTCGTCGGCGAGACCGCGCAGCAGTTGCATGACGTCGCGGTCCATGCCCGGGTCGAGGCCCGAGGTCGGCTCGTCGAGGAAGATCAGCGACGGCTTGGTCAGCAGCTCCAGGGCGACCGACACGCGCTTGCGCTGGCCGCCGGAGAGGGAGGTGACCTTCTTGTCCTTGTGGATGTCCAGCTTCAGCTCGCGCAGCACCTCGTCGATGCGGGCGTCGCGCTCGGCGGCCGTGGTGTCGGCCGGGAAGCGGAGCTTGGCCGCGTACTTGAGGGCCTTCTTGACGGTCAGTTCCTTGTGCAGGATGTCGTCCTGCGGGACCAGACCGATGCGCTGGCGCAGCTCGGCGAACTGCTTGTAGAGGTTGCGGTTGTCGTAGAGGACGTCGCCCTCGTTGGCGGGCCGGTAGCCGGTGAGGGCCTTGAGCAGGGTGGACTTGCCGGAGCCGGACGGGCCGATGACCGCGATCAGCGACTTCTCCGGGACGCCGAAGGAGACGTCCTTCAGGATCTGCTTGCCGCCGTCGACCGTCACGGTCAGGTGGCGTGCGGAGAAGGAGACCTCACCGGTGTCGACGAACTCCTCGAGCCGGTCGCCGACGATCCGGAACGTCGAGTGGCCGACGCCCACGATGTCGGTGGGGCCGAGCAGTTGCGAGCCGCCCTTGGCGATCGGCTGGCCGTTGACGTACGTGCCGTTGTGCGAGCCGAGGTCGCGGATCTCCATGCGCCCGTCGGGCGTCGAGTGGAACTCGGCGTGGTTGCGCGAGACCTGGAGGTCGGACACGACCAGGTCGTTCTCCAGGGCACGGCCGATGCGCATGACGCGGCCGAGGGAGAACTGGTGGAACGTGGTCGGGCTGCGGTCGCCGTGGACCGGCGGCGCCCCCGCGCCGACGCCGGGGCCCTGCTGGGGCACGACGGGCCCGCCGACCTTCTGCGACGGCTCCCATCCGGGCTGCGGCACCTGCTGCTGCGGCACCTGCGCCGGCATCTGCTGCCGGGGCGGGGCCGGCTGGGCCCAGCCGGGATTCACGGCCTGCGCGGCGTACGGCTGCTGCGGCTGCGCGACCGCCGCCTGCGCGGCGGAGAGGTTCAGGCGCGGACCGTCGGTGGCGTTGCCCAGGTGGACCGCCGAGCCGGGCCCGATGTCCACCTGCTGGACGCGCCGGCCCTGTACGAACGTCCCGTTGGTGCTGCCGTGGTCCTCCAGTATCCAGCCGCGGCCGTTGAAGCTGACCGTGGCGTGACGCCAGGAGACCCTGGCGTCGTCGAGCACGACGTCCCCCTGCGGATCCCGTCCGAGGGTGTATGACCTGGACGGATCGAGCGTCCAGGTGCGTCCGTTCAATTCCAGTACGAGTTCCGGCACTCCATGCCCCACTGAGTAGTCCCCCGAGTTACCCCCATCACAGGGAGTCTAGGGATGTCGAACATCGTCGGGAACTATTTCAGGCGCGGCCCCCTGACCGAAAGTCGGGCCTTGCGAAGGGCGCGCGCGGGCGCACGCGGTCTCGTCGTCCGTTTCCGTTGACGGGGTGGAAACCCGGCTGGAGAGGGGTAAACGCACGCGAGGGGGACGGAAGCGGTGATCTTCGCCGTTCCGCACCGCGGATCGGGGGGTCTGCATGAGCACCGGCACGAGCGGCGAGCGCGGCGGGAGCACGGCGTACGACGAGGGGGTGCCGTGGCTGGACGTGCTGCTGTCCGCGATCGCCGCGGTGAGCTGGGCGTTGATCGGGATGGCAGGGACGGCTGCGCTCGGCCTGCATCTGCTGGGGGCGGACGCCGCCGGTTCGCTGGGGCCGATGACGGCGGCGGTCGTGGCGCTGGGCGCCGGCGGTTCCGTGACGCCGTCCGGCGATGTGTCCACGTTCGGCCTGACGGGTGCGGAGGCGGACACCGCCATCGAGATCACGCCACTGGGCGTGAGCCTGGTCGGGGCGGTGCTCCTGTCCTGGTTCTTCCTACGGTCCCTGCGCACGGCCGGAGTCGTGGTCGCACCGGCCGAACTCCTGGCGCGCGCGGGCACGGTGGTCGCGCTGTTCGTCACCACGCTGGGCGGGCCGGCCTGGGCCGGACACGACGTCGTCACCGTCGACGGCGGGGCGCTGGGGCCGGCCGACCTGCCCGGCGGCGGGGGTGGCGTCGAGGTCCCCGGGCTGGGCGACCTCGGGGACGTCGGCGGGCTGCTGCCCGACCGGCTGGGGGATCTCGTCGACGCGCGGGCCGCGGTCGGCTTCACCGTCGACGCGTCCGCGACGCTGCTCGGCGGACTGCTGTGGTCGGCCGCGGTGCTTCTGATCGCCCTGCTGGCCTCACGCCGTACGCCGCTGCCGCCCGGCTGGGGCGCCGTGCACCGGGTGGTGCGGCCCGCGGTGTCCGCCCTCGTCACGGTGCTGCTGGTCGCGGTGGCCGCCGGGCTCGCGGCGGCTGCGTACGCGGCGATCGGTGACGACCACCCGAAGCGGATCGCGGGGGCGGCGCTGCTCGGGGCGCCCAACGGGGTGTGGTTCGGGGTGGACGTCGGCCTGTTCGTGCCGTGGGACGGCCGGGCGAGCGGGGTTCTGACGCGGGTGCTGCCCGATCCGCTCGACGACCTGCTGGGCACCGGCACCGAGGGGTCGGTGACGCTGGGACGGCTGGCCGAACTGGACGGACGGGTGTGGCTGTTGGGGGTCGCGGCGGCGGTGATGACGCTGCTGGCGGGAGTGTTGACGGCGGTGCGGAGTCCGGTGGGCCGGGCGGGGGCAGCCGGCGCGGCGGACGGTTCCGGGGCGGTACGGGGCGCGGGTGGCGCCGGGTTCGTGGGGTGGTGTGCGGTGCGGCTCGGGGTGGTGACCGCGGCGGCGCTGCCGCTGCTCGCCCGGCTGACGGAGGTGTCCGTCGACGCCTCCCTGTCCGTGCTCGGGTTCGACGTCTTCGGCGCCGGTGTGGAACTGCACGGCCACCTCGGCACGGCCGTACTGCTCGGGGGCGCGTGGGGGGCCGGCGCCGGGGCGGCCGGGGCGCTCCTCGCCCGGGCGGCCGGGGCGGCGGGGACACGGGCGGCGCCGGCATCGCACGACTTCGCGGCGGGAGGTCCCGGCGAGCGGGCGGCGCCGCCCTCGCGCGACACCACGGCGGGGCATGGGGGCGGGGGTGCGGCGCCGGTGCCCGGGCAGGTCGGGCCGCCTCCGCGCGGGGACGGTCCGGGGCGGGCGGCCGCGGGGCCCGGGAACCCCCGGGGGACGGACGGCCGCTCCGGGCCGTACGTGCCGGGTGTGCCGTACCGGCCGCCGAACCCCGCCACCAACCCGTACCTGCGGCTGCCGGAGGGGCGGGGGGAGCCGGAGGCTTCGCGGCCCGGGCACGATCTGTACGACGCGCCGACGATGGTGGGCCCCGTGGAACCCCCCGCCCGGCCGCCCCGGCGCCCGGCAGGGCCCCCGCGCTCCCCGGACGACGACGGTCTCGTGCCGCCGCCCCCGCCATCCCCTCCCCCGCCACCGGACGGGCCGGGCGGAGGGCGGTGAGTCACGGCGGAGGGCGGTCGACGCGAAGGAGCACGGCCGGTACGACGGTCCCGGCCAGGGCCCCAGCAGCGCGAACAGGGCGGAGCGGGCGAGACGGCCGATGCCGGGGGTGAAGCACAGGGGCGTCAGCACGACCACGGCGATGCCGGACCGTCGTGTCGATGCCGGCCTGGAGCACGGTGACCTCTGCCCACGGCACCGCTGACGGCATCGGTCGTGCCCGGACGGCGGCATGCGTGCCGGTACCCGTCCGGGGGACCTGCCGGCCGTTCACCGCCGTTCCTCCAGGTGATCGCCAGGCAGACGACACCCGCTGTTCGGTGTCCGCCAGACGGACCTCGGCGGCGGGAGGCACGGGGTGCCGGATACGGTGGGTACACCATGAGCGCTTCGCAGACCTCGCCGACCTCCCCCTCCGATGTCCCGACTCTCCTTGTCAAGATATTCGGCAAGGACAGGCCCGGTATCACGGCCGGCCTCTTCGACACCCTTGCCGCCTACTCCGTCGACGTGGTCGACATCGAGCAGGTCGTCACCCGTGGCCGCATGGTGCTGTGCGCGCTCGTGACCGAGCCGCCGCACGGGCTGGAGGGTGATCTGCGGTCGACCGTCCACAGCTGGGCGGAATCGATGAAGATGCAGGCGGAGATCATCTCCGGCCTCGGCGACAACCGGCCGCGCGGCCTCGGACGGTCACTGGTCACCGTGCTCGGGCATCCGCTCACCGCGGAGGCCACGGCCTCCGTCGCCGCCAGGATCACCAAGGTCGGCGGCAACATCGACCGTATCTTCCGGCTGGCCAAGTACCCGGTCACCGCCGTCGAGTTCGCCGTCTCCGGGGTGGAGACCGCACCGCTGCGCACCGCGCTGGTCACCGACGCGGCGGCACTCGGTGTCGACGTCGCCGTCGTGGCCGCGGGTCTGCACCGGCGCGCCCAGCGGCTGGTCGTCATGGACGTGGACTCCACGCTGATCCAGGACGAGGTGATCGAACTCTTCGCGGCGCACGCCGGCTGTGAGGACGAGGTCGCCGACGTGACGGCGGCGGCGATGCGGGGCGAGCTGGACTTCGAGCAGTCGCTGCACGCCCGGGTGGCGCTGCTGGAGGGGCTGGACGCCTCGGTCGTGGAGAAGGTGCGCGCCGAGGTGCGGCTGACGCCGGGCGCGCGCACGCTGATCCGGACCCTGAAGCGGCTGGGCTATCAGGTGGGTGTCGTCTCCGGCGGCTTCACCCAGGTCACCGACGACCTCAAGGAACGGCTGGGTCTGGACTTCGCTCAGGCCAACACCCTGGAGATCGTCGACGGGAAGCTGACCGGCCGGGTCACCGGGGAGATCGTGGACCGGGCGGGCAAGGCGCGGCTGCTGCGCCGGTTCGCCGCGGAGGCGGGCGTACCGCTGTCGCAGACGGTGGCGATCGGCGACGGCGCCAACGATCTGGACATGCTGAACGCGGCCGGTCTCGGGGTCGCCTTCAATGCCAAGCCCGTGGTGCGGGAGGCCGCGCACACGGCGGTGAACGTGCCCTTCCTGGACACCGTCCTGTATCTGCTGGGCGTCACCCGGGAAGAGGTCGAGGCGGCGGACACGCACGACGAGGGGTAGGGCCTCTCGTCCGGATCGGACAGCGGGGCCCGGCGTGCCGCCGGGCCTCACGTGTGCAGCGCCGGTGTCACTCGGACGGCGCCCAGTAGTCGACGAGTGTGGCCGTGCCCGGCTCCAGGGACTTCCAGGCGCCGTCGAAGGTCACGACGGCGAAGGCGGCGGCGGGGAAGCCGCGGCGGGTCATCCGCTCGCGTGCGTCGCCCTCGGCGGCGCCGGAGAGGATGTCCGCGAGTCCCTGGATGCCCGGGTTGTGGCCGACCAGGAGGAGGTTGTGCACGTCGTCCGGGGTTTCGTTGAGCAGGGCGATCAGCTCGCCCGGGGAGGCATCGTAGATCCGCTCCTCGTAGACCGTCCGGGGCCGGTGCGGGAACTCGTGCACGGCGAGCTTCCACGTCTCGCGGGTGCGGGCCGCGGTGGAGCACAGGGTCAGGTCGACGGGGATGCCGGTCTCGGTCAGCCTGCGTCCGGCGACGGCCGCGTCCAGGCGGCCCCGCTCAGCGAGCGGTCGCTCGTGGTCGGTCACCTGGGGCCAGTCTGCTTTCGCATGCCGGAAGAGGACGATCCTGCGGGGTTCTGCGACGCTCATGACTCCCAGCTTCGCATGAAACAGGCCACGGGGCGCAGGGAGTTGACATGCGGCTTCACCGGGGAGCGGGGCGTGCGGCGTGCGCTCGGGGCGTGATCGCGGGGGCCTACCGCCCGACGAGCTGCCGTGCGCGGTCGACGAGGTCGGTGATCGCCGGGTCACCGGAAGCCGCCTGGGCGTCGGACGGGTTCAGTATCAGCGCGAGGAGCGCCACGAAGGCCAGGGTCGGCAGGGCCAGGGCCCACCAGGGCAGCCGGGTGCCGACGCCGCTGCCCTGAGCGACCGGGTGGGGCCGGGTGTGCGTAGGGGCCGACATGGGTGCCTCCGCTGGTCTTCGAGGGGTTCCGGCCGCGTCGCGCGGCCACATCTCGAAGGTACGGACCCGGCGGCCGGCGTCCCATCCGGTGATCCACCCACTTGACCCTGACCCTCGCCCCCTAGGGGACAGGGGGTTAACCCCACCCTCGCTCCACCGGGGGCGGGGCCGCGTCAGGGCGAGGCGATGGTGGCGATGATCCCGATGATCACAAAGATGAGGAGGAACGAGCCGAAGACGATCAGCATCTTCTTCTGGCCGTTCTTGGGGTTCGGGTCGAGCACTGGCATGCGCCCAGTCTCGCACCCGGCGCACCGGGCGGGCCCCGTGGGGTCGGCGGGCGCGCCGGGGAACGCCGGGGAACGCCGGGGAAAGGGGAGCGGCGGCGTCAGCGGGCGGCCTCGTCCTCGACCGTGCGGTCGCGGCCGGCCAGGACGCCCGCCGCCATCTGCGGGACCATCAGTGCCGCCATCAGCGCCAGGGGCAGGCCCCAGCCGCCGCTGTGCTGGTAGAGCACGCCGACCAGCAGCGGGCCGGGGATGGACAGCAGATATCCGGCGCTCTGCGCGAAGGCGGACAGCTGGGCCACTCCCCCGCCGGTCCCGGCCCGCATCCCGACCATGGTGAGGGCCAGCGGGAAGGCACAGTTGGAGACGCCGAGCAGCAGGGCCCAGGCCCAGGCGCCGGCGGCGGGCGCGACGTGCAGACCGGCGTACCCGGCGAGGCCGCACAGGCCGAGTGCGACGACGATCGGGCCCTGGTGCGGCAGCCGGGTCGCCAGGCGCGGGATGACGAAGGCGAGCGGCACCCCCATGACCATGGTGACGGCCAGGAGCAGTCCGGCCGTGCTCGCGGGTACGCCGGCGTCACGGAAGATCTGCGGCATCCAGCCCATGGTGATGTA
The DNA here is from genome assembly GCF_040682975.1 of Streptomyces sp. NPDC051051. Classification (NCBI taxonomy): domain Bacteria; kingdom Bacillati; phylum Actinomycetota; class Actinomycetes; order Kitasatosporales; family Streptomycetaceae; genus Streptomyces; species Streptomyces sp. NPDC051051. The sequence continues at coordinate 67,656 of NZ_JBFBCB010000034.1, read as the reverse complement.
CGCGGCCGTGGCCTGGAGCCCGAAGAAGACGGCGAGCGCCCAGGCGGTGCGGCTGCGGGTGATGCGCAGTACGGGGCCTTCCTCCGCGCGCGCGGAGGACCGCGCGGCGGGCGTCGTCCCGCGCTCCCGGGCCAGCGGCAGCCAGGGCAGTACGGCGACTGCCGCCAGGCCGGCCCACACCGCCAGCCCGGACTGCCAGCCGCCGCCGAGCGCGTCGGTCATGGGCACGGTGACCGCGGCGGCGGCCGAGGTGCCGAGGGCGAGGGCCATCGAGTACAGGCCGGTCATGGAGCCGACCCGGTCGGGGAACCAGCGCTTGACGATGACCGGCATGAGGACGTTGCTGACGGCGATGCCCATCAGGGCGAGGGCGCTGGCGGCGAGGAAGCCGGCCGTACCGCCCGCGTACGGCCGTATCAGCAGGCCCGCGGTGATGGCGGCCATGCCCGCGCAGACCACCGCGCCGGCGCCGAAGCGGCGGGCGAGGCGGGGCGCCGTGACGCCGAAGACGGCGAAGCAGAGCGGGGGTACGGAGGTGAGGAGGCCGGCCACGCTGCCGCTCATGCCGAGGCCGTCGCGGACCTCTTCGAGGAGGGCGCCGAGGCTGGTGATGGCGGGGCGGAGGTTGAGGGCGGCCAGCACGACGCCCACGACGACCAGGCGGGCCGTCCACGCGCGTGGGGCGGACGGTGGGGGCACCGGGCGGTGGCCGGTCGCGGGGGCCGCGTCGCGCGTACTCGTGGTTTCCTTGCTCGCCATGCCGCCCATCATAGAATCATGGGATGATTAGCTGTCCATCCCCGGGTGCCCGGCCCCGCCCGTGCGAAGGTGTGCCATGCCCCTGAGCCATCCCCGCCGCTCGGCGCTGTCCGAGCAGGTCATCGCCGCGCTGCGCGCCCAGATCACCTCGGGAGAGTGGCCGGTGGGCTCGCGCATCCCGACGGAGCCCGAGCTGGTCGGGCAACTGGGCGTCGCGCGCAACACCGTCCGCGAGGCCGTCCGCGCGCTCGCGCACAACCGGCTGCTGGACATCCGCCAGGGCTCGGGCACCTACGTGGTGGCGACCAGCGAGCTGGCGGGCGTGATGCACCACCGCTTCGCGGACGCCGACCCGCGACACATCGCGGAACTGCGCGCCACCCTGGAGTCGGGCGCGGCGCGGCTGGCCGCCGAGCGGCGCACCGAGAAGGACCTGGGGCAGCTGGACACCCTGCTGCTGCGCCGCGAGGAGGCGTGGGAGTCGGGCGACGCCGAGGCCTTCGTGACGGCGGACGCGACGTTCCACCTGGCGGTGGTGGCCGCCTCCCACAACGACGCGATGACGGCCGTGTACGCCGACCTGGGCGAGGTCCTGCGGGACTGGCTGCGCGAGGACGTCGGCGGGGAGCTGACGCCGCAGACGCGCATGGACCACACCCGGCTGGTCGACGCGATCCGCGCGGGGGACGCGGAGACGGCCGCCGCCGAGGCCGCGAGCTACCCCTTCCTGTGCCGGCCCGGACGGTTCACACCCGCTGGTGGCTGACCCAGACCGCCCCGACCTCCTTCCAGCAGCGCCCGGTCAGCCGTACGGTCACGGCAGGTCCGACGTCGGCGGGGGCGCCGTCCGTGTCGAGGTCCCACCAGCGCGCGCACTCGATGTGCAGGCGTACCCGGTCGGCGGCGGCGTAGGGGTTGTGGCAGTAGGTGGTCACCTCCGACCCGTCGACGGTGGTCCGGCACTCCGAGCCGAACAGGTCCCCGGGTGCGGCGGCGGTGGCGGGCCGTGCCGGCACGCGCGCGTGGGGCAGCGCGTCGTAGGGCAGCGACAGGACGAGGCAGACGGCGACGGTCAGTGGGGCCACGCTGCGGAACAGGCGCACAAGGGGACCTCCTCGGCCGGGCTGGGGAGGGAAGCGCTTGGTGGACGCGTACTTCAGACTGCCTTGCGCAGGTGCTCCGCCGCCCGGCCGGGTACGCCGAACGGGTGACGCCCCGCCTCCCGCGCGAGGCGGGCGGCGGGGCGTCGGTACGTCGACGACGGGTCGGTGGATCAGGCGCCGATGGCGTGCAGGCCGCCGTCCACGTGGATGATCTCGCCCGTGGTCTTCGGGAACCAGTCGCTCAGCAGCGCGACGACACCGCGGCCGGCCGGCTCGGGGTCCTTCAGGTCCCACTCCAGCGGGGAACGGGAGTCCCACACGGACGCCAGCTCGCCGAAGCCCGGGATGGACTTGGCGGCCATGGAGCCGAGCGGACCGGCCGAGACCAGGTTGCAGCGGATGTTCTGCTTGCCCAGGTCGCGGGCCATGTAGCGGCTGGTGGCCTCCAGGGCGGCCTTGGCCGGGCCCATCCAGTCGTACTGCGGCCAGGCGAACTGAGCGTCGAACGTCAGACCGACGACGGAGCCGCCGTTCTGCATCAGCGGCAGGCAGGCCATGGTCAGCGACTTCAGGGAGTACGCCGAGACGTGCATGGCGGTGGCCACCGACTCGAACGGCGTGTTCAGGAAGTTGCCGCCGAGGGCGTCCTGCGGGGCGAAGCCGATGGAGTGGACGACCCCGTCGAGGCCGCCGAGCTCCTCGCCGACGACGTCGGCCAGGCGGCCGAGGTGCTCGTCGTTGGTGACGTCGAGCTCGATGACCTTGGTGGGCTTGGGCAGCTTCTTGGCGATGCGCTCGGTCAGGGTGGGCCGCGGGAACGCGGTGAGGATGATCTCCGCGCCCTGCTCCTGGGCCAGCTTGGCGGTGTGGAAGGCGATGGAGGCCTCCGTCAGCACACCGGTGATCAGGACGCGCTTGCCCTCGAGAATTCCGCTCATGGTGATCAGTGACCCATTCCCAGTCCGCCGTCAACGGGGATGACGGCTCCAGTGATGTACGAGGCGTCGTCCGAGGCGAGGAACCGCACCGTTGCGGCGATCTCTTCGGGCTGCGCGTACCGGCCGAGCGGCACCTGCGAGACGATGTTGGCGCGCTGCTCGTCGGTCAGCGCCTGCGTCATGTCGGTGTCGACGAAGCCGGGGGCGACGACGTTGAAGGTGATGTTGCGCGAGCCCAGCTCGCGGGCGAGGGACCGCGCGAAGCCGACCAGCCCGGCCTTGGAGGCGGCGTAGTTCGCCTGCCCCGCCGAGCCGAGCAGGCCGACGACGGAGGAGATCAGGACGACGCGGCCCTTCTTGGCCCGCAGCATGGCGCGGTTGGCGCGCTTGACCACCCGGAAGGTGCCGGTGAGGTTGGTGTCGACGACCGAGGTGAAGTCCTCCTCGGACATGCGCATCAGGAGCTGGTCCTTGGTGACGCCCGCGTTGGCGATCAGCACCTCGACCGGGCCGTGCTCGGCCTCGATCTCCTTGTAGGCCTGCTCCACCTGCTCGGTGTCGGTGATGTCGCACTTGACGGCCAGGAAGCCGGCGGGCGGCTCCCCCGACCGGTACGTGATCGCGACCTTGTCGCCGGCATCGGCGAACGCGCGGGCGATGGCGAGGCCGATGCCCCGGTTACCTCCGGTGACGAGAACCGAGCGGCTCAACGGATCACCCTTTCCGTAGGGGTCTTGACACACCGCCCGAGACCTGACCGGCAGGCGGCTTCCCTCGAAACCTATCGGTACGCCGAGGCCCGGGGACATTCGGGCACCGACAGGCGGTCACGGGACTGACTGTGGGGTTTCTACAGAAAGATGCCGGAGCGGGCCGGAAAGCTGTGGTCCGGGGGTCCGCTCGCGCGACATGATCGGAGCCAGCACAGGCGACGACCACAGGGAGATACCCAGGTGCCTCACAGCATCGACGAAAGTTTCACGGCACTGCCGCTGCGGGCCCTCGCGGACGCCGCCCTGGCACGCGCGCGTGCGCTCGGCGCGGACCATGCCGACTTCCGGTTCGAGCGGGTGCGCAGCGCGTCCTGGCGGCTGCGGGACGCCAGGCCCTCCGGGTCGTCGGACACCACCGACCTCGGGTACGCGGTGCGGGTGGTGCACGGCGGGACGTGGGGGTTCGCCTCCGGCGTGGACCTGACGATGGACGCCGCCGCCCGGGTCGCCTCGCAGGCGGTGGCGATGGCGAAGCTGTCCGCGCAGGTGATCAGGGCGGCCGGGTCGGACGAGCGGGTGGAGCTGGCAGACGAGCCGGTGCACGCCGAGAAGTCGTGGGTCTCGTCGTACGAGATCGATCCGTTCACGGTGCCCGACGAGGAGAAGGCGGCGCTCCTGGCGGACTGGAGCGCCCGGCTGCTGGCGGCCGACGGGATCAACCACGTCGACGCCTCGCTGCTCACCGTCCACGAGAACAAGTTCTACGCCGACACCGCGGGGACGGTGACCACCCAGCAGCGGGTACGGCTGCATCCGGCGCTGACGGCGGTGTCGGTCGACGAGTCCAGCGGCGAGTTCGACTCGATGCGGACCGTCGCGCCGCCGGTGGGGCGCGGCTGGGAGTACCTGACGGGCACCGGCTGGGACTGGGACGAGGAGCTGGAGCGGATCCCGGAGCTGCTCGCCGAGAAGATGCGGGCGCCGAGCGTGGAACCGGGGCTGTACGACCTGGTGGTCGACCCGTCCAACCTGTGGCTGACCATCCACGAGTCCATCGGGCACGCCACCGAGCTGGACCGGGCCCTCGGCTACGAGGCCGCCTACGCCGGCACCTCCTTCGCCACCTTCGACCGGCTCGGCACGCTGCGCTACGGCTCGGACCTGATGAACGTCACCGGCGACCGCACCGCCGAGCACGGCCTGGCGACCGTCGGCTTCGACGACGAGGGCGTCGAGGCCCAGTCCTGGGACCTGGTCAAGGACGGCACGCTCGTCGGCTACCAGCTGGACCGGCGCATCGCGAAGCTGACCGGCTTCGAGCGCTCCAACGGGTGCGCGTTCGCCGACTCCCCCGCGCACGTGCCGGTGCAGCGCATGGCCAACGTGTCGTTGCGGCCGGATCCGGCGGGGATGTCCACCGAGGACCTGATCGGAAGCGTGGACCGCGGGATCTACGTCGTCGGGGACCGGTCCTGGTCGATCGACATGCAGCGCTACAACTTCCAGTTCACCGGACAGCGGTTCTTCCGGATCGAGAACGGGCGGATCACCGGGCAGCTGCGGGACGTGGCCTACCAGGCGACGACCACCGACTTCTGGGGCTCCATGGCGGCCGTCGGCGGCCCGCAGACGTACGTCCTGGGCGGCGCCTTCAACTGCGGCAAGGCCCAGCCTGGCCAGGTCGCGGCCGTGTCGCACGGCTGCCCGTCCGCCCTGTTCAAGGGCGTCAACATTCTGAACACCACGCAGGAGGCCGGCCGATGAGCGCCCGTACCGACAAGCCGCACGAGGTCGTGGAGCGCGCGCTGGAGCTGTCGCGGGCCGACGGCTGCGTCGTGATCGCAGACGAGCGGTCGACCGCCAATCTGCGCTGGGCGGGCAACGCGCTGACCACCAACGGTGTCACGCGCGGGCGCACGCTCACCGTGATCGCGACCGTCGACGGCAAGGAGGGCACCGCCGCCGGGGTCGTCTCGCGGTCCGCGGTGACCGCCGACGAGCTGGAGCCGCTGGTGCGGGCCGCCGAGGCCGCCGCGCGCGGTGCGGCGCCCGCCGAGGACGCGCAGCCGCTGGTGACGGGCGTGGCGCCGTCCCCCGAGTTCACCGAGGCGCCCGTCGAGACCTCGTCCGCGGTGTTCGCCGACTTCGCCCCGGCGCTGGGCGAGGCGTTCGCACGCGCGCGTGCGGGCGGCCGTGAGTTGTACGGCTTCGCCAACCACGAGCTGGTCTCGACCTACCTGGGCACGTCGACGGGGCTGCGGCTGCGGCACGACCAGCCCAACGGGACGCTGGAGCTGAACGCCAAGTCGCCGGACCGTACGCGCTCGGCGTGGGCGGGCCGCTCGACGCGGGACTTCAAGGACGTCGACCCGGCGGCGCTCGACGCCGAGCTGGCCGTACGGCTGGGCTGGGCCGAGCGGCGGATCGACCTGCCCGCGGGGCGGTACGAGACGCTGCTGCCGCCGACCGCGGTCGCGGACCTGATGATCTACCAGCTGTGGTCGTCGTCGGGCCGGGACGCGGCCGAGGGGCGGACGGTGTTCTCCAAGCCGGGCGGCGGCACCCGGCTCGGCGAGCGGCTGGCCGGGCTGCCGCTGACCCTGCGCAGCGACCCGGACGAGCCGGGCCTGGAGTCGGCGCCGTTCGTCGTCGCGCACTCCTCGGGCGGCGACCGGTCGGTGTTCGACAACGGCCTGCCGATCCGGGCCACCGAGTGGATCAGCGGCGGTGAGCTGAAGCAGCTCACGACCAGCCGGCACGGCGCGGCCCTGACCGGCCTGCCGGTGGCTCCCGGAGCCGACAACCTCATCCTGGACGGCGGCGGCGACCGGTCGCTGGAGGACATGGTCGCGAGCACCACGCGCGGGCTGCTGCTGACCTGCCTGTGGTACATCCGCGAGGTGGACCCGGCGACCCTGCTGCTGACCGGGCTGACCCGGGACGGCGTCTACCTCGTCGAGGACGGCGAGGTCGTGGGCGAGGTCACCAACTTCCGCTTCAACGAGTCCCCCGTCGACGTGCTGGGCCGGGCCACCGAGGCCGGGCGCACGGAGAAGACGCTGCCCAGGGAGTGGAGCGACTGGTTCACCAGGTCCGCCATGCCCGCGCTGCGGGTGCCGGACTTCAACATGAGCTCTGTCAGCCAGGGCGTATAACCTCATAGCCGGTGGTCGCCGGACCGCCCGAGAACATCGAGGAGACACGAGAACCGTGACGGACATCGTCGACGAGCTGAAGTGGCGGGGGCTGTTCTCCCTGTCCACCGACGAGGACGCTTTGCGCAAGGCGCTCGCGGACGGTCCCATCACGTTCTATTGCGGCTTCGACCCGACCGCGCCGTCCCTGCACGTCGGACACCTGGTGCAGGTGCTCACCGTACGCCGGCTCCAGCAGGCCGGGCACCGGCCGCTGGCGCTGGTCGGCGGCGCCACGGGCCTGATCGGCGACCCCCGCCCCACGGCGGAGCGCACGCTGAACGACCCGGAGACGGTCGCCGGCTGGGTCGGCAGGCTGCGTTCCCAGATCGAGCCGTTCCTCTCGTTCGAGGGGGAGAACGCGGCCGTGATGGTCAACAACCTCGACTGGACGGCCGGTCTGTCCGCGATCGAGTTCCTGCGGGACATCGGCAAGCACTTCCGCGTCAACAAGATGCTGACGAAGGACTCCGTGGCCCGCCGGCTGGAGTCCGACCAGGGCATCAGCTACACCGAGTTCAGCTACCAGATCCTCCAGGGCATGGACTTCCTCCAGCTCTACCGGCGCTACGGCTGCACGCTCCAGCAGGGCGGCAGCGACCAGTGGGGCAACCTGACGGCCGGCCTGGACCTGATCCACCGGCTGGAGCCGGACGCCTCCGTACACGCGCTGGCGACGCCGCTGATGACCAAGGCGGACGGCACCAAGTTCGGCAAGACCGAGGGCGGCGCCGTCTGGCTCGACCCGGAGATGACGACGCCGTACGCGTTCTACCAGTTCTGGCTGAACGTGGACGACCGGGACATCTCGACGTACTCGCGCATCCTGTCCTTCCGCTCCCGCGAGGAGCTGGAGGAGCTGGAACGGCAGACCGCGGAGCGGCCGCAGGCGCGGGCCGCGCAGCGGGCACTGGCCGAGGAGCTGACGACGCTGGTGCACGGCGCCGACCAGACGGCCGCCGTGATCGCCGCGTCCAGGGCGTTGTTCGGGCAGGGCGAGCTGGCGGACCTCGACGAGCGGACGCTGGCCGCGGCCCTGTCCGAGGTGCCGCACGTCCGGGTCGCCGAGCCGGCGCCGGTCGTCGACCTGTTCGCCGAGGTCGGCCTGGTGGCGAGCAAGTCGGCGGCCCGGCGGACGGTGAAGGAGGGCGGCGCCTACGTGAACAACGTCAAGGTCACCGCCGAGGACGCCGTCCCGGCGGCGGAGGACCTGCTGCACGGGCGGTGGCTGGTGCTGCGGCGCGGCAAGAAGAACCTGGCCGCCGTCGAGGTGACGGGGGCGTAGTGGCGCGGAGCGCCACCGGGGCGCGGGTCACGCGTGGCGGATCACGGGATTCCGTGGCCCGCCGCCCGTGGCCCGCGCCTCTTCGTGCGCTCAGGCGCGGTGCCTGCGCCTGCCCAGCGTCCGGACGTACAGCATGTCGCCGACGGCCACGATGACGACGGCGGCGACCAGCTGGAAGATGTGCCGGCTCCAGTCGATGCCGGGGGTCTCCTCGACTCCGAAGCCCCGGGCGACGGCGTTGCCGACGATCGCGCCCAGGATGCCGAAGATGGTGGTCAGCCACAGCGGGCTGTGCTGCTTGCCCGGGATGATCGCCTTGGCGATCAGGCCCAGCACGAATCCCACGATGATCGCCCACAACCAGCCCATTGCTGCCTCCTCGTACGGCTCTACGCGAGCATTGCCCCCAGTGTCGGCCCGGCCTCCTTACGCCGCATGTCGGGTACTGCCGTACGTGGTACGGCGCAGCGTGTCCACCCGGCCGGCGGCGACCCGGTCTCGAGAGCGGCCGGGTCGCGGCGTACCGTTGACGAGCGGGGAGAGTTCGAGCGCGCGGATGGTGGAATGTGATGCGGAAGCAGCGCGGCGGCGGCGCCCAGGTGTTCCGGATCACCGGAGCACGTCAGGGCCTCCAGGAGGACGTCCGGGGCCGGCAGCGGCGGTACGTGATCTCGATGTCGGTCCGTACCGTGGCGGTGATCCTGGGAGCGACGCTGTGGAACGTGGAACGGCATGTCGCGGTGGTGGCGCTGGTCCTGGGCCTGGTCCTGCCGTACGTCGCGGTGGTGATCGCCAATGCCGGACGGGAGAACGCGCCGGGGCTGCCGTCGACGTTCGTGACCACTCCCCCGCCGCCGATGATCACCTCCGGGCACACGGAGGAACGGACGGCACAAGAGGAGCCCGCCGCGGAATCCCCGCGGGAGGAACCGGAGTCTCCGCACGAGGAATCCGGGCCCCGGTCGGGGCACGTGGAGGCCGGTCCGACAGAGCGGCGGCCATGAGCCGGCTGTGCGCCGAGCCCAATAAAAGCTGTTGTTCCAGTGCCGTGGCGCCGGGTCGCCATGACATACTTCGTACGCGCTCCGCATCCCCCGTCGGAGCGACGGACCGACGCCGGGCAGCTCCCCCCGTGGCTGCTCGGCGTCGCCTTTTTCCGCGCACCTGTGAGACGAACCCGTGAGTGACGAGACCCCGATCTGCTCCGCCAAGGGCTGCCGTGCCGACGCCGTGTGGGTGCTGGCGTGGAACAACCCGAAGATCCACACGCCGGAGCGCCGCAAGACGTGGCTGGCGTGCGAGGAGCACCGGGAGCACCTGTCGCAGTTCCTCGGAGTGCGCGGCTTCCTGAAGGACGTCGTCCTGCTGGCGGAGTGGGAGTCGCCCGAGGTTCCCCAGGCTCCGGTTCCCGGGGCCCCCGGGGCGTCCTAGCCGCCGATCGCCGACATCGGGCGGTCCGGCTGGACGAAGGCCGGGTCGTCCAGGCCCGCGCCCGCCTTCTTGCCCCACATCGCCAGGCGCCAGATGCGCGCGATCTCCTCGTCGGGGGCGTCGGAGCGCAGGGCGGCGCGCAGGTCGGTCTCCTCGCGGGCGAAGAGGCAGGTGCGGACCTGGCCGTCCGCCGTGAGGCGGGTGCGGTCGCAGGCCGCGCAGAACGGGCGGGTGACGGAGGCGATGACGCCGACCCGATGCGGGCCGCCGTCGACGATCCAGCGTTCGGCCGGGGCCGAACCGCGCTCCTGGGAGCCCTCCTCGGTGAGGTCGAAGCGGGTGCGCAGGGAGGCGAGGATGTCGCCTGCCGTGACCATGCCCTCGCGCTTCCAGCCGTGCTGGGCGTCCAGGGGCATCTGCTCGATGAACCGCAGTTCGTAGTCGTGCTCGACGGCCCAGGCGAGGAGGTCGGGGGCCTCGTCGGCGTTGAGGCCGGGCATCAGGACCGCGTTCACCTTGACCGGGGTCAGGCCCGCGTCCCGGGCGGCCCGGAGGCCTTCGAGGACGTCCTTGTGGCGGTCGCGGCGGGTGAGGGTCTTGAAGACGTCCGGGCGGAGCGTGTCGAGGGAGACGTTGACCCGGTCCAGGCCCGCGGCCTTGAGGGCCGGTGCCGTGCGCCTGAGGCCGATGCCGTTGGTGGTCAGCGACATCCGGGGGCGCGGGCTCAGGGCCGCGACCCGCTCGACGATGCCGACCAGGCCGGGGCGCAGCAGGGGTTCGCCGCCGGTGAAGCGGACCTCCTCGATGCCGAGGGAGGTGACGGCGATGTCGATCAGGCGGACGATCTCGTCGTCCGTGAGCAGATCCGGCTTGGCCAGCCACTGCAGGCCCTCTTCGGGCATGCAGTACGTGCACCGGAGATTGCAGCGGTCGGTCAGTGAGACGCGCAGGTCGGTTGCCACCCGGCCGTAGGTGTCGATGAGCACGCGGGCCCCCTCCCTCGTAGCGGATCACAGGTTTTCCGTCATCTGTGAGCCTACGTGACACCACCGACAACGAGGGGGCGCGATCTCCACGAGGTACGAGGGGGCCGCGTCGTGGGGATCCACGGATCGCCCGCGACGCGGCCCCTCCGGGGGGTGTGTCAGTGTGCGCCGGTGCCGGTCATGGACCGTACTTCCAGCTCCGCGTACTTGGCGGTGTCCGGCTCCTCCTTGGAGATGACCGTGCCGAGCCAGCCGAGCAGGAAGCCGACGGGGATGGAGATGAGGCCGGGGTTCTCCAGCGGGAACCAGTGGAAGTCGACGTCGGGGAACATCGAGGTGGGCTTGCCCGAGACGACCGGGGAGAACAGCACGAGCCCGACGGCGGTGACCAGGCCGCCGTAGATGGACCACAGGGCGCCGGCGGTGGTGAACCGCTTCCAGAACAGGCTGTAGAGGATGGTCGGGAGGTTGGCCGAGGCGGCGACCGCAAAGGCGAGGGCGACCAGTCCGGCGACGTTGAGGTCCCTCGCGAGGGCGCCGAGCAGGATGGAGACGGCGCCGATGCCCACGGTCGCGTACCGGGCCGCGTTGATCTCCTGCTTCTCGGTGGCCGTGCCCCTCTTGATGACGTTCGCGTAGATGTCGTGGGCGAACGAGGAGGACGAGGCCAGGGTCAGGCCGGCGACGACCGCGAGGATCGTGGCGAAGGCGACGGCGGAGATGGTGGCGAGCAGGATGGCGCCCCAGGTGGAGTCGACGCCGCCGAGATGGAGCGCCAGCAGGGGTGCGGCGGTGTTGCCCGCCTTGTTGGAGGAGGTGATCTCGTCCGGCTCGATCAGCGCGGCGGCGCCGAAGCCGAGGGCGAGGGTCATCAGGTAGAAGGCGCCGATCAGGCCGATGGCCCAGAGCACCGACTTGCGGGCGGCCTTGGCGGTGGGGACGGTGTAGAAGCGGATGAGGATGTGCGGCAGGCCGGCGGTGCCGAGGACCAGGGCGATGCCGAGGGAGATGAAGTCCAGCTTGGTGGTGCCGGTGGCGCCGTACTTCAGGCCCGGCTCCAGGAAGGCGGCGCCCTTGCCGCTGTTGTCGGCGGCCGAGCCCAGCAGGTCGGAGAGGTTGAAGTCGAACTTCAGCAGCACCAGGAAGGTGAGCAGCAGGGCTCCGGCGATCAGCAGGACGGCCTTGACCATCTGGACCCAGGTGGTGCCCTTCATGCCGCCGATGGTGACGTACAGGATCATCAGGACGCCGACGAGGGCGACGATGCCGATCTTGCCGCTGTCGCTGGTGATGCCGAGGAGCAGGGAGACGAGGACGCCCGCGCCCGCCATCTGGGCCAGCAGGTAGAAGATCGACACGACGATCGTGGAGACGCCGGCCGCCGTGCGGACCGGGCGCTGGCGCATGCGGTACGCGAGGACGTCGCCCATGGTGTAGCGGCCGGAGTTGCGCAGCGGCTCGGCGACCAGGAGCAGGGCGACCAGCCAGGCGACCAGGAAGCCGATGGAGTACAGGAAGCCGTCGTAGCCGAAGAGGGCGATCGCGCCGGCGATGCCGAGGAAGGACGCGGCCGACATGTAGTCGCCGGAGACGGCGAGGCCGTTCTGGAATCCGGTGAACTGGCGGCCGCCCGCGTAGAAGTCGGCGGCGTCCTTCGTCTGGCGGCCCGCCCACACGGTGATGACGAGGGTCGCGACGACGAAGACGGCGAACAGGGTGATGATCAGCGTGCGGTGCTCGCCGGCCTCACCGGCGGCCAGGAACGTCTGCGCGGTGTTCATGCGCCGCCCTCCATCCGGGACTTGATCGCTTCGGCTCTGGGGTCGAACTTGGCGGCGGCCACGCGCGCGTACCACCAGGCGATGAGGAACGTGGTGAGGAACTGGGCGAGGCCCAGCGTCATGGCGACGTTGAAGTTGCCGAACAGCTTGGTGCCCATGAAGTCGCCCGCGTAGTTGGACAGCAGGACGTACAGCAGGTACCAGGCGATGAAGGCGAAGGTCAGCGGGAAGGCGAAGCCGCGGTAGGAGCGGCGCAGTTCACCGAACTCCGCGCTCTCCTGCACCGCGACGAACTCCTCGCCGGCGGGGAGTTGGGCTGGGGATTTCGAGGGGGGCGGTGTCTCGGTGGCCACGGAGTCTCCTCGCGTTGCGGGTGCGGTGGGCAAAGGGCGGGCGAGGGTCCTCGCCGTCCCTGCCCAAGGTCACGGCGGCGCACGACGACGGGTTCAACACCCCGCACCGGTTTCCGAAGCGACCTCGGCGCCTCCTGGCCAACGAGCGGCGCCCGGCGAAGGTCATGGCCGGGTGAACTGACCTCCCGAAGGTCATTGCTGGCCGGGGAGTCGGGGAGATAGCTTCGGGCGAGCACCACCCCGTCATGTACCTGCCCAGGCACGACCCGTGTCCGGGCAGGTCTCGCTTCCGGATGATGTGGAGACCCCATGGCTCATCTGCCTTCCAGACGCCGCCTCGCCCTCGCGGTGCCCGTCGTGCTGTCGCTGACCGCCTCCCTCGGCTTCCTGCCCACGGCGGCCTCGGCGGCTCCGGCCACGGCCACGGCCACCCAGGCGGCGGACGCCGGAACGCTGGCGTACGTCGTCAACACCAAGGTGGATCACCGCACGATCGAGTCGGCGAAGAAGGCGATCGCCGCGGCCGGCGGCACCGTCGTCGCGACCTACGCGAAGATCGGCGTCATCGTCGTGCACTCGGCGAACCCCGACTTCGGCGCGCAGATACGCGCGGTGCGCGGGGTGCAGTCGGCGGGCGCGACCCGCACCGCGCCGCTGAGCCCCGCCGGGACCACCGACGAGGGCGCCGCCGAGCTGATGTCCGCGGCCCAGGCCGCGAAGACGGCGAGCGCGTCCGCCGCGGCGGGCGCGAGCGAGCCGCTCGAGGCCGACCAGTGGGACCTGCGCGCCATCGGCGCCGACAAGGCCGCCGAGATCAACCCGGGCAGCAGCAAGGTGACCGTCGCCGTCATCGACACCGGTGTGGACGACACCCACCCGGACCTCGCGCCGAACTTCTCCGCGTCGCAGTCGGCGAACTGCGTCGGCGGTGTGGCCGACACCAGCGAGGGCGCCTGGCGGCCGTACAACCCGACCGAGGACTACCACGGCACGCACGTCGCCGGTGAGATCGCGGCGGCCCGCAACGGCATCGGCGTGGCCGGTGTCGCGCCCGGCGTGAAGGTCGCCGGCATCAAGGTGAGCGACCCGAAGGACGGCCTCTTCTACCCGGAGAACGTCGTCTGCGCCTTCGTGTTCGCCGCCGACCACGGGGTCGAGGTCACGAACAACAGCTACTACGTGGACCCGTGGCTGTACAACTGCATGGACGACCCCGACCAGAAGGCCATCGTCGACGCGGTCAACAGGGCGCAGCTGTACGCCCAGAAGAAGGGCACGCTCAACGTCGCCTCGGCCGGCAACTCCAACCACGACCTGGACTCCGACGCGATCGTCGACGACTCCAGCCCGGACGACTCCACTCCGGTGACGCGGACGATCGACCCGCACGAGTGCTTCGACGTGCCGACCCAGCTGCCGGGGGTCGTCACGGTGAGCGCGACGGGCGTCAAGGGCACCAAGTCGTACTACTCCACGTACGGTCTGGGCGCCGTGGACGTGGCGGCGCCGGGCGGCGACCGGTACCAGATCCCGGAGACCCCGTCGGCCAACGGCCGCATCCTGTCGACGATGCCGAACAACGCGTACGGCTTCCTCCAGGGCACCTCGATGGCGTCCCCGCACGTCGCCGGTGTGGCCGCGCTGCTGAAGTCGGCCCACCCGTGGGCCTCTCCGGCGACGCTCCAGGCGCTGCTCAAGGCGCAGGCCGACAACCCGGGCTGCCCGGCCGAGCCGTACGACGGCAACGGTGACGGTGTGGTGGACGCGACCTGTGAGGGCGGCAAGCGCGTCAACGGCTTCTACGGCTTCGGCGTGGTGAACGCGCTGCGTGCGGTGAAGTAGCCGGGACGTCCTTCGAAGGGCCGGGCGGAGCGGATCCGCCCGGCCCTTCGGCGTCTTCGGCCGCATTGCGCACGACGGCCCGCGCGGGTGCCGCCGCTCCGGGGGTGGCTGTGCGCCTGCCGGTGCGGGACCGGCGCCGGTCCCGCGGAGGTGTCCGGCATCGCCCGGCCGGCGCCGAATCCCCGTACGTCCGCCGCGCCCTCCGTCCGGCTTCGTTCCGCACGCGTGTGCGAGTGCGTCCGGCGGCGGGGTGGGAGGCGTGCGTCGGCTGTCGGTGGCGGCCCGTATCCTCATTGACCATGCTCGAAGACCGTACGCCCACAGCGTCCTCCCCCACGGAGTGGCCGGCCGCCTACCCCCGGGGATACGCGGTCGTCGACGTGGAGACCACCGGCCTGGCCCGCGACGACCGGATCATCTCCGCCGCCGTGTACCGGCTGGACGCGCGCGGTGAGGTCGAGGACCACTGGTACACGCTGGTCAACCCGGAGCGCGACCCGGGCCCGGTGTGGATCCACGGTCTGACCAGCGAGGCGCTGGAGGGCGCGCCGCTCTTCCGGGACGTGGCGCAGGAGTTCGCGGACCGGCTCGACGGCCGGGTGCTGGTCGCGCACAACGCGGTGTTCGACTGGCAGATGATCGCCCGCGAGTACGCGCGCGCGAAGCGCGAGGCCCCGGTGAGGCAGCGGTTGTGCACCATCGCGCTCGCCAAGGAGCTGGCCCTGCCGCTGCCCAACCACAAGCTGGAGTCGCTGGCCGCCCACTTCGGTGTCGTCCAGCGGCGGGCGCACCACGCCCTGGACGACGCGCGCGTGCTGGCGGAGGCGTTCCGGCCGAGTCTGCGGGCCGCGGCGGCGGGCGGTGTGCGGCTGCCGCTGCACGAGTGCCGGCCGCTGACGGAGTGGCAGGACCGTCCCGCGCCGCGGGTCGGGCAGCAGGCGGGCGGCCCCCGGCCGACGAGTTGGCGGCCGGCCCGGAAGCGACCTGCGTGCCCGCACCCCAACCCGGGGCGGTACGAAGACGGCAAACGCCTCAAACAGGGCATGCGCATCGCGTTCTCCGGGGACACCTCGGTCGAGCGCGAGCTGCTGGAGGACCGCGCGACCGAGGCCGGACTGCACGTCGCCACGTCGATCTCCCGGCTGACCAGCCTGCTCGTCACCAACGACCCCGACTCAGGCACCTCCAAGGTGGTCAAGGCCCGCCAGTTCGGCACGCCGGTGGTGGACGAGGCGGCGTTCGGCCAGCTGCTGCGCGACGTCGAGCCGGCCGCGCCGCGGTGACCGTACGGACGGGTGATTGCCGCGCGACTCGCCCGGCACCGCCTCGCCCGCGCCGCGCCGACGGCCCACCCTGTGGCCCATGGCGACATGTGAAGTCTGCGGCAACAACTACGGAATGACCTTCGAGGTGCACGCGCAGGGCGCGGTGCACGTCTTCGACTGCTTCTCCTGTGCGATCCACCGCATGGCCCCGATCTGCGAGCACTGCCGGGTGCAGATCATCGGCCAGGGCGTGGAGGCCGAGGGGCGCTGGTACTGCGGCGCCCACTGCGCCCGCGCGGAGGGAAAGGCGGGCATCGTCGACCGGGTCTGAAGCGGCCCCACCCGAAAACACCCCACGGCCGGGAGGTACCGTCGTGGGGTGTACCGCTTCCTGTTGTCCCGGCAGTGGGTGATCATCACGCTCGTCGCCCTCCTCCTGATCCCCACGATGATCAGGCTGGGCATCTGGCAGATGCACCGCCACGACGAGCGCACCGCCCGCAACCAGCTGGTCTCCCGGGCGCTCTCCGCCGATCCCGTGCCGGTGGAGACGCTGACGTCCCCGGGCCACACCGTCGGCACCGGCCAGCGGTACCGCTCCGTGACCGCCGTGGGCCACTTCGACCCCGAGCGGGAGATCGTGGTCCGGCGGCGCGTCAACGGCGACGAGGAGGTCGGCTTCCACGTCGTCACCCCGTTCGTCCTGAAGGACGGGAAGGTGCTGCTGGTCAACCGCGGCTGGATCCCCGCCGACGCCCCGAGTCAGACCGCGTTCCCCGAGGTCCCGGCGCCGCCCGCCGGCCAGGTCACCGTGACCGGGCGGCTGATGCCCGACGAGACGACCGCGGCGAGCGGCATCAAGAACCTCCAGGGACTGCCGGACCGGCAGGTCATGCTGATCGACAGCGCGCAGGAGGCGCGGCGCCTCGGCGCCCGGGTCCTCGGCGGCTACATCGCGCAGACGGCGCCCGAGCCCGCGAACGGCACCCCCGAGCTGATCGGCAGGCCCGGCAACGAGGACGCCGCGCTCAACTACGCCTACGCGATCCAGTGGTGGCTGTTCTCCGCGGGCGTACCGATCGGCTGGGTGATCCTGGTCCGGCGGGAACTGCGCGACCGCAGGGAGGCGGCCGCGCAGAAGCCCTCGGAGGCACAGCCCGCGGCGGTCTGAGGGCCCCGCCGGGGCCGTACCCCGGCCGCGGCCCGGCCCTGCCCGCCGGGGCCGCGGCCGGCCGAACGTCCCGGCCCCGTGTCACCCTCCCGGCTCCCGCCCGGATTGCCCTGCCGCACCGCCGGGAACCCGCACCCCGTGCACCCCCGTATCGAGGACTACGCCGTCATCGGCGACGAACAGACCGCGGCCCTGGTCGGCATGGACGGCTCGATCGACTGGCTGTGCCTGCCCCGCTTCGACTCCGGAGCCTGCTTCGCGCGCCTCCTGGGCGACGAGGACAACGGCCACTGGCGCATCGCGCCCCAGGGCGCCGACGGGGAGCACTGCACCCGCCGCGCCTACCGCCCGGACACGCTCGTCCTGGACACCGAGTGGGAGACCGACGAGGGCGCGATCCGGGTCACCGACCTGATGCCGCAGCGCGACCGGGCCCCCGACGTCGTACGGATCGTCGAGGGGCTGCGCGGGCGGGTCACCGTCCACAGCGCGCTGCGGCTGCGCTTCGACTACGGCTGGGTCGTCCCGTGGATGCGCCGGGTCGACGGCCACCGGGTGGCGGTCGCCGGGCCGGACGCGGTGTGGCTGCGCAGCGAGCCGGAGGTGCGCACCTGGGGCGAGAACTTCAGCACCCACGCGGAGTTCACCGTCGCCGCGGGCGAGACGGTCGCGTTCGTGCTGACCTGGCACCCCTCGCACCACGCGCGCCCGCCGCTCGTCGACCCCCACGAGGCGCTGCGGGCCAGCGTCGCGGACTGGCGGGCGTGGTCGGCGCGCTGCCGCTACGACGGTCCCCACCGGGACGCCGTGATCCGCTCCCTCATCACCCTGAAGGCCCTCACCTACGTGCCGACGGGCGGCATCGTCGCCGCGCTCACCACGTCCCTGCCCGAGGAGCTGGGCGGGGTCCGCAACTGGGACTACCGCTACTGCTGGCTGCGCGACTCCACCCTCACCCTCGGTGCCCTGCTGGCGGCCGGCCACGAGGAGGAGGCCGAGGCCTGGCGCGACTGGCTGCTGCGTGCCGTCGCGGGCGACCCGGCGGACCTCCAGATCATGTACGGGCTGGCGGGCGAGCGCCGGCTGCCCGAGTTCGAGCTGCCGTGGCTGTCCGGCTACGCGGGCTCCCGCCCGGTGCGCATCGGCAACGGCGCCGTGAGCCAGCTCCAGCTCGACGTGTACGGCGAGGTGATGGACTCGCTGTCACTGGCCCGCACCGCGGGGATGACGCCCAAGCCGCACGTGTGGTCGCTCCAGTGCGCGCTGATGAACTGGCTGTGCGAGAACTGGCGGCAGCCCGACGAGGGGCTCTGGGAGGTGCGCGGCGGCCGCCGCCAGTTCGTGCACTCCAAGGTGATGGTGTGGGTGGCCGCCGACCGTGCCGTCCGCGCGGTGGAGCGCTACCCGCGGCTCAGCGGCGACCTGGAGAGGTGGCGGGCGCTGCGCGACGAGGTGCACCGTGAGGTGTGCGAGAAGGGCTACGACCCCGAGCGCAACACCTTCACGCAGTACTACGGCTCGCGCGACCTGGACGCCGCCCTGCTGCTCATCCCGCGCGTCGGCTTCCTGCCCCCCGAGGACCCGCGGGTGATCGGCACCGTCGACGCCGTCCGCGAGGAACTCGGGCACGACGGTCTGCTGCGCCGCTGGTCCTCGGGGGGCAGGAAGCCGACGCGCGGGATGAGCAGCAGGGCGGCGTCCAGGTCGCGCGAGCCGTAGT
>NZ_JBFBCB010000034.1:0-49105 GCF_040682975.1 Streptomyces sp. NPDC051051 | reverse complement strand
GGCCAGAAAGAGCACGATCGCGCGCTGGCAGCTGACGGTACGGCCGGTCGCGGCGTCCACTCGGTGGTGCGGCGACGAGGGCACCTTCCTGGCGTGCTCCTTCTGGCTCGCGGACGCCCTGCACATGACGGGCCGGACCCGGGAGGCGCGCGAGCTGTTCGACCGCCTGGTGGCCCTGGCCAACGACGTGGGGCTGCTGGCCGAGGAGTACGACCCGAAGGCCGGCCGTCACCTGGGGAACTACCCGCAGGCGTTCAGCCACATCGGCCTCGTCAACACCGCCCTCACGCTGTACGGCGACGGGCAGGCAGGATAGGGGCCATGGATCTTGGACTGAAGGACCGGGTGTACGTCGTCACCGGGGCCACCCGCGGCCTCGGCAACGCCGCCGCGCGCGAGCTGGTCGCGGACGGCGCGAAGGTGGTCGTCACGGGGCGGGACGAGGAGCGTGCCGTCGAGGCGGCGCGGGCGCTGGGGCCGGACGCGGTCGGGGTGGCCGCCGACAACGCCGACCCCGAGGCGCCCGCGCGGCTGATCGCGGCCGCGCGGGAGGCGTTCGGCCGCTTCGACGGTGTGCTGGTGAGCGTGGGCGGGCCGCCGCCCGGGTTCGTCGCGGACAACACGGACGAGCAGTGGCTGACGGCGTTCGAGTCGGTGTTCCTCGGCGCGGTGCGGCTGGCGCGGGCGGCCGCCGCCGAGCTGGAGGCCGGGGGTGTCATCGGGTTCGTGCTGTCGGGGTCGGTGCACGAACCGATTCCGGGGCTGACGATCTCCAACGGGCTGCGGCCGGGGCTGGCCGGGTTCGCGAAGTCGCTCTCCGACGAGCTGGGGCCGCGCGGGATCCGGGTCGTGGGGCTGCTGCCGGCGCGGATCGACACCGACCGGGTGCGCGAGCTGGACGCGCTGTCGGCCGATCCGGAGGCGACCCGGGCCGCGAACCAGTCCCGGATCCCGCTGCGGCGGTACGGGACGCCGGAGGAGTTCGGGCGGGTGGCGGCCTTCCTGCTGTCGCCGGCCGCCTCCTACCTGACCGGCACCATGGTGCCGGTGGACGGCGGGATGCGGCACGGGTTCTGAGAGGCCGTCGGCCCGGACCGGTCCGGGCCGGCGTCAACCGACCCGTTCCGCCTTGTGCTTGTGCGTCCTGAGGCGGACCTCCGCCGGGAGCGACGGCAGCGCCGCCGAGTCCCGCGCGTGGACCAGGGACTCGTTCGTCAGGCGGTCGAGCGCCACGGCCGGGTCCACGTGCGGTTCCAGCAGGAGTCGTACGTGGGCCTCGGGGGCGTTCCTGCGGCCCGTGAGGTGGGCGCGGCTGTGGGACACGCCGTCCAGCCGGGCCGCGTCTCCGGCCAGGACGTTCTCCAGGGCACGGCCGCGCAGCAGGGCGCCCGCGCCGTCGCCGGTGTCGACGAGGACCTCGCCGAGGCGGCGCCGGCGCAGGACCGCGACCAGCCACCACAGGGCGAGCAGGACGAGCACCGCCAGCACGGCGAGGACGGTCGGCCACCACCAGCCCTCGTCCCGCCAGCGGGTGCGCTCGGCGGTGCTGAGCAGGACGTCGTGCCGGTCGTCGTGGATCCACCAGGAGGGCGGGTCCGCGCCCAGGCCGACGGCGAGCACGGCGCCGCCGACGACGAGCAGGGCGAGGCCCACGAGCCCCAGGGCCACGCGGTTGACGGTCCTGAGCATCGGCGTCATCCCTTCTTTCCGGGCCGGCGCACGTGCACGGACAGCGCGGGCGGCCGGGCGAGCCCCAGGCCGTGGACGGCGCCGCCGAGCACCTCGTGCAGTTCCTCGCGCACCTCGTCCAGGTCGCGGAAGTGGGAGACCGCCCGTACGTCGGCCCGGCGGCGCCCGGAGCGGACGTGGACCGACTGCACGCCGGCGACCTCCATGGCCCGGTCGCGCAGCACCAGTCGGACGGCGCCCCGGTGCAGTCCGGCGCGGACGTCGGGGTGGGGGCGCCGCATGGGCAGCAGGTCGCGCAGCCCGGGTGTGACGGCGAGGAGGACCAGCCACAGGCCGAGGGCCGCGGCGACGCCCGCGCCGACGAGGACCCAGGTGTCGTCCAGGGGCCGTTGGGCGAGTTGCCGTGCCAGCTCCCGGCGTACGTGCAGGGCCGGCCGGTCGGCCCGCACCGCGGCGATGTCGTACAGGAGCACGCCCGCGAGGGCGGCGAGCAGCGGCGCGACGACGGCCGCCGGGACCCGGCGGACCGACCAGAAGCGTCCGCTGCTCGGCGCGGGGGCGCCTCCGGGTGGGGGTGTGTCGTCCTCGGCCGCCTTCTCGAGGACCGGCAGTCGTCGTGTGCTGCCCTCGGAGCCCAGGGGCTCGCTCATGGCGTCCTCCCGTGTGCCACGCCGTGTTCCGCCGCCAGATGCAGGCGTTCGACCTGGACGGCGACCTCCGGCACCTCCATTCCCACCAACGCGCCTACCCTCTCGGTGACGTGACGACGCACCGCGTGGCAGCGGGGGCCGATGTCGGTCGGATAGCCGAGTTCGAGGTGGACGCGGATGTGCGCGGCGTCGTGATGGACGACCACGGTGGCGTGCGGGCGGGCGGCGTCGGCCGGCAGCGGCCCCACCGCCTCGCGCGCGGCCTGGGCCGCGACCTTCGCCACCACCCGGTCGGCGATCCGGGTGGCGCCCCGCTCCCTGGGCGGGACCGCGGCCGGGCGGGTGCCGGACGGGCCGGGTGCCTCGCTCACGGACGTCACCGGCGCCGGTCGTCACGCGTGCGGAAGAAGTCGCCGAGTTCCAGGTCCCCTTCCAGGAACCGGCCGACGAAGAACCCGACGGCGCCCAGCGCCGCCACCAGCAGGAAGGCCCCGAACCCGCCGAAGTATCCGGCGAAGCCCAGTGCCATGCCGGCGATCATGCCCACCACGGCCATGTTCACTATGCACTCCCCTCAGCGGCCCGGTCGCCCGTGGCCGGTGTGTCACTGGAGCCGGGACTCCGGCTCCTCGTCCTCTTCCTCGGGCAGCTTGACGTCGCTGACCGCGATGTTGACCTCGACCACCTCGAGGCCGGTCATCCGCTCGACGGCCGCGATGACGTTCTCGCGCACGTCCCGGGAGACCTCGGTGATGGACACGCCGTAGTCGACCACGATCTCCAGGTCGAGCGCCGTCTGCACCTCGCCCACCTCGGCCTTGACGCCGCGGCTGACGGACTTCGTGCCGCCGGGCACCCGGTCGCGCACCGCGCCGAAGGTACGGCTGATGCCGCTGCCCATCGCGTGCACGCCGACCACGTCGCGGGCCGCCAGTCCGGCGATCTTCTCCACGACGCCGTCGGCGATGGTGGTGCGTCCGCGCGATCCCGGGTCGCCGCCGCCGCGCGTCGTCGCCTTGCGGGTCGACACCGGCTCGGTGCCGCCGTCCGGGAGCCGCGTCCTGCTCTGTTGGGTCGTCTCGCTCATCGCCGTACGTCCTTTTCGGTCGTCGTCCTTCTGCCACCGTAAGCGCGGTGGGCCGTCCTCGCCCCAGGGATGCGGCAGGGTGGAGGAATGACGTCGGACGAATGGACGCGCGTGGTGCGCGAACAGCTCGGAATGGGCCGGTTGCTCCCTTTGGGCGGGCCGAGGGACGGGGCGTGGATCGCGGAGGACGCGGCGCGGGCGGTGCTGCGGCGGGCGGCGCGGGAGCTGCCCGGCGTGCGCCTGGGCGCGCTGCGGATCGCGGTGGCCGATCCCGGCGCGGTGTACGAGCCGGTGGTGCCGGCGCCGCCGAGCGCGCTGCCGCCGGGTCCGTTGCGGGTGACGGCGGAGTTCGCGGCGGCGGCCTCCGAACCGCTGCCCACGACCGCGTCCCGGCTGCGCACGGCGCTGGCGCTGGCGGCGGCGGAGCGGCTCGGGCTGGTGGTGGCCGAGGTGGACCTGCGGGTGACGGCGCTGCTCGACGGTGAGGAGGAACGGCCGGAGCCCGGGCCGGAGCCCGGGCGGCCGCCCCGGCCGGCCGGGGCGGGGCGGGAGGGCGACGAGGCGCGCGTCGCCGAGGCCGCCCTGTCGGTGCCCGGGGTGGCCACGCTGACGGCCGTGCTCGGGCGCGCGGTGCGCCTGGAGGAGCGGCGGGACGTGACGGCCGCCCTGCCGCGGCGGCACGCGTGCGTGGAGATCGCGGTGCGCGCGGACCACCGGGCGCTGGAGGTCGCCCGGGGGGTCCGCGCGGCGGTGTCGGAAGCGCTGACGGATCAGCCGACGGTGGCGGTGCTGGTGACGGCGGCGGGCTGAACGCCCGCCGCACGCACCGGCCCCGGCGGGGTCACTCTCCGAGGCCGGCCAGGTCCCGCAGGCGGCGGGCCTGGGAGGCGCGTTCGGCCGCCCGCTGCTCGTCGTACGTCCTGTCGCCGGCGCCGCGCAGCAGCGTCTTCGTCTCGACGACCGCGTCGCGCGGTGCGGCCAGGACCGCCGCGGCCAGCTCGCGGACCGTCGCGTCGAGTTCGGCGACGGGCACGGCGACGTTGGCGAGGCCGGTGGCGACCGCCTCCTCGGCGTGCACGAAGCGGCCGGTCAGGCAGATCTCGACGGCGCGGCCGTACCCCACGAGGGAGACGAGGGGGTGCGTGCCGGTGAGGTCCGGTACCAGGCCGAGGCCGGTCTCGCGCATGGCGAACTGCACGTCGTCGGCGACGACGCGCAGGTCACAGGCGAGGGCCAGCTGGAAGCCCGCGCCGATGGCGTGGCCCTGGACGGCGGCGATCGACACGAGGTCGTTGCGCCGCCACCAGGTGAAGCCCTCCTGGAACTCGGCGATGGCGGCGTCGAGTTCGGCGTCGCCACTGCGCGCGAGATCGATGAAG
Organism: Streptomyces sp. NPDC051051; assembly: GCF_040682975.1. Classification (NCBI taxonomy): domain Bacteria; kingdom Bacillati; phylum Actinomycetota; class Actinomycetes; order Kitasatosporales; family Streptomycetaceae; genus Streptomyces; species Streptomyces sp. NPDC051051. The sequence goes on along the minus strand of NZ_JBFBCB010000034.1, from coordinate 44,300 downwards.
GACGGCTCGCCCTCGATCCCCTCGGGCGTGAACATCTGCCGGTCGAGGCCGGCGGAGAAGGACTTGCCCTCGCCGCGCAGCACGACCACGCGGACGGAGCCCGGCAGCAGCCGGCCCGCTTCGGCCAGCGCGCGCCACATCGCGGGGCTCTGCGCGTTGCGCTTGGCCGGATGGGTCAGCGTCACCGTGGCGAGCGCGTCGTCCACGGTGAGCCGTACGCCGTCCTTGTCGAGCAGGGGAACGAGTTCCTGGCCGGGCGTGGCCATGGGGCGCCTCCGATGAGTGCGGTCAGCTAGCGGTCAGCTAAGTGACTGCACAGTAACCACCCGGCCGATCGGAAGACCGACCGGGTGGCCACCATCGGAGCCGATGGGCCGCCCGGATCAGGCCGAGGCGGCCTTCTTGCCGCGTGTCGCCCCGCCACGCCCACGGAGCGTGACGCCCGACTCGCTGAGCATCCGGTGCACGAAGCCATACGAGCGGCCGGTCTCCTCGGCCAGTGCCCGAATGCTCGCACCGGAGTCGTACTTCTTCTTCAGGTCTGCCGCGAGCTTGTCGCGCGCGGCGCCGGTCACCCGGCTGCCCTTCTTCAGAGTCTCGGCCACCCGTGCCTCCTCATGGGAAGTGCGCTCTGGTCCCCTCATGATCACCCCTCCGGAGCCCGATGGCCACCCATTCGGCAAGGTCCGTGCGACAGGGTTGTGACGACAGGAGCACGTCTCCACGAATGGAATCTGCGATTCCGGTGACGGGCGTTCGTACGGCCGAACGGGTTCCTCCACGAAGTACCAGGTCAGAGACGCACGACGGCCGACCCCTGACGACAGAGGGGTCGGCCGCGAAATGGATGTAGGACACACCTCGATACGAGGAGATCTCACACAGATGAGGGATCACCGGTGGGCCGAATGATCCATACGCCGTGGATCAAGCGTTCGGTCACGCCAGGGCGACGAGGTCCGCGTAGTCGGCGCCCCACAGGTCCTCGACGCCGTCGGGCAGCAGGATGATCCGCTCGGGCTGGAGCGCCTGCACGGCGCCCTCGTCGTGGGTGACGAGGACGACGGCGCCCTTGTAGGTGCGCAGCGCGCCGAGGATCTCCTCGCGGCTGGCCGGGTCGAGGTTGTTGGTGGGCTCGTCGAGGAGCAGCACGTTGGCCGAGGAGACCACGAGGGTGGCCAGGGCCAGCCGGGTCTTCTCACCGCCGGACAGGACACCGGCCGGCTTGTCGACGTCGTCGCCGGAGAACAGGAACGAGCCGAGCACCTTGCGGACCTCGACGAGGTCCAGGTCGGGGGCCGCGGAGCGCATGTTCTCCAGGACCGAGCGCTCGGGGTCGAGCGTTTCGTGCTCCTGGGCGTAGTAGCCGAGCTTGAGCCCGTGGCCGGGGCGCACCTCGCCGGTGTCGGGCTTCTCCACGCCGCCGAGCAGGCGCAGCAGCGTGGTCTTGCCGGCGCCGTTGAGGCCGAGGATGACGACGCGGGAACCCTTGTCGATGGCCAGGTCGACGTCGGTGAAGATCTCCAGCGAGCCGTACGACTTCGACAGGCCCTCGGCCATCAGCGGGGTCTTCCCGCAGGGCGCGGGCTCCGGGAAGCGCAGCTTGGCGACCTTGTCGGAGGCCCGCACGGCCTCGAGTCCGGCGAGCAGCCGGTCGGCCCGCTTGGCCATGTTCTGGGCGGCGACCGTCTTGGTGGCCTTGGCGCGCATCTTGTCGGCCTGCGAGTGCAGGGCGGCGGCCTTCTTCTCGGCGTTCTGCCGCTCGCGCTTGCGGCGCTTCTCGTCGGCCTCGCGCTGCTGCTGGTAGAGCTTCCAGCCCATGTTGTAGACGTCGATCTGGGAGCGGTTGGCGTCCAGGTAGAACACCTTGTTGACGACCGTCTCGACCAGGTCGACGTCGTGGGAGATGACGATGAAGCCGCCGCGGTAGGTCTTGAGGTAGTCCCGCAGCCAGACGATCGAGTCGGCGTCCAGGTGGTTCGTCGGCTCGTCGAGGAGCAGGGTGTCGGCGTCGGAGAACAGGATCCGGGCCAGCTCGACCCGGCGGCGCTGACCGCCGGACAGCGTGTGCAGGGGCTGCCCGAGCACGCGGTCGGGCAGGTTGAGCGCGGCGGCGATGGTGGCGGCCTCGGCCTCGGCGGCGTACCCGCCCTTGGTGAGGAACTCCGTCTCCTGGCGCTCGTACTGCCGCATGGCCTTCTCGCGGGTGGCACCCTGGCCGTCGGCGATGCGCTGCTCGTTGTCGCGCATCTTGCGGATCAGTACGTCGAGACCGCGGGCGGAGAGGATGCGGTCGCGCGCGAGGACGTCGAGGTCTCCGGTGCGGGGGTCCTGCGGGAGGTAGCCGACCTCGCCGGACCGGGTGACCTGGCCCGCGGCGGGGATGCCCTCACCGGCGAGGACCTTCGTCAGCGTGGTCTTGCCGGCGCCGTTGCGTCCGACCAGACCGATGCGGTCGCCCTTGGCGATGCGGAAGGAGGCGTTCTCGATGAGGATGCGGGCACCGGCGCGCAGCTCGATGCCGGAGGCGGAGATCACGGACAGACTCCAGAGCGGGTGGGGGCGGGATGGGCGGCTGAGGACGTTCCCGCCGTCTAATGCGCGAGGAGAATGGCCATGAAGCCATTCTAACGGGGCCGTGCAAGCACTTTTCCTGGGTGCAGGTGTTCGATCTTCGCGCGGGTCACCTGCCCGGTCGGGCGCGCGGGCCGGATCGCGCGGGCTCCGCGCGCGGGCGGCGGGGTGGTGCGTGCAACGGCGGGACGGGCGGGTACCTGGTTGCCGACCCGCCTCCTCGGCTCCGCGCAGGCTCCGCGCGTGGGGAGGGTGTGGCGGGTGAGGATGGCGGCCGAGGGTGGCACAGACGGAGGTGGCCCGTGCAGTTCGACGACGACGCCAGGCTGGACACGTCCGAGGTGCAGGACGTGCGCGGGAGCCGGATTCCGGGCGGGCGGGCGACCGTGGGCGGCGGGATCGCCGGGCTGGTCGCGCTGCTGCTGGCGCTGTTCCTCGGGGTCGGGCCGGACCAGCTCGGGCTCTCCTCGGGCGGCGACGAGCCCGCGGCGACCTCGTCGGGGTTCGCGCAGGTGCAGCGCGACTGCCGTACCGGGCAGGACGCGAACACGCGGGACGACTGCCGGACGGTGGCGGTGGTCAACAGCGTGCAGGACTTCTGGGACGAGGAGTTCCGGCGGCGGGACGGCGCGTACACGCGCTCGCCCACCGTGTTCTTCGCCCAGCGGGTGGGGACGGCGTGCGGGACGGCGACCTCGGCGGTCGGACCGTTCTACTGCCCGGGCGACCGGAAGGTCTACCTGGACCTGGGGTTCTTCGGCGAACTGCGGTCGAAGTTCGGCGCGGGCGGCGGGCCCTTCGCGCAGGCGTACGTCGTGGCGCACGAGTACGGGCACCACGTGCAGGACCTCATGGGCACGCTGAGCCGCTCGCAGGACGGGCTGACCGGCGCCGGGAGCGCCGCGGTGGGCGTGGAGCTGCAGGCCGACTGCTACGCCGGCGTGTGGGCCCGGCACGCGACCACGACGCCGGACGAGTCGACCGGGCGGCCGCTGATCACCAGCCTCACGGCCGCGGACATCGCCGACGGGCTGGACGCAGCGGCGGCCGTGGGCGACGACCGGATCCAGGAGCGGTTCCAGGGGCGGGTGACGCCCGAGACGTGGACGCACGGGTCGGCGGCGCAGCGGCAGCAGTGGTTCGACGCGGGGTACCGGAGCGGGGACATGGCGCGGTGCGACACCTTCCGCTGACCGCGCGGTGTCCGCTCCCCGGGGCGTTGTCGGTGGGCGCTGCCAGACTGGGCCGTGAGTGGGGTTTCCGGCAGGAACGGCGCGGGGGTCGCGAGGGAGTGGTCGGCATGGCAGGCATGAGCGGTGGGCGCCCGAGCATCTACCCGACGGTGCTCTACCGGGACGCCGGGGCGGCGATCCGGCAGCTCACGGAGGCCTTCGGCTTCTCCGAGCTGTCGGTGTTCGAGGGCGAGGACGGCTCGGTGCTGCACGCCGAGCTGGTGCAGGGCAACGGCGCGGTGATGCTCGGCTCGAAGGGCCGCGGCGGTCTCTTCGACGCGGCGATGAAGGACGCCGGTCCGGCGGGGGTGTACGTCGTGGTGGACGACGTCGACGCCCACCACCGGCGGGCCGTGGAGCACGGCGCGGAGATCCTGATGCCCCCGACGGACCAGGAGTACGGCTCGCGGGACTACACGGCCCGGGACGCCGAGGGCAACATCTGGAGCTTCGGCACGTACGCGCCCGAGATACAGGGCTGACGTCCGGCGCCGGCCTCAGCCCCCGGTGTGGACCTGGAAGGCGGCCCTGCGCACGGCCTTGGCCAGCGCCGGGTCGGGGTGGGCGGCGGCGAGCGCCACCAGGACCTGCACGGTGCGCGGGTGCCCGACGGAGCGGACCTCGGCCAGCAGCGCCGGCACGGTCGGCTGGAGCGCGGACTCCAGGTGGCGCACCAGCATCGGCGCCTCGCCGTGGTCGGCGACGGCCGCGGCGGTGTCCACCCACAGCCAGGTGGCCTCCTCGCGGGTGAGCACCTCGTGGGCGTCCTCGGGGTCCACCCCGTCGTGCTCGGCCAGCCACAGCAGGGCGTACGGCCGCAGGGCGGGCTCCTCGACGACGGCGCGCACGTCGGGCTCCGCGGGGGCGCCGACGACGCGCAGCGCCTCGAAGGCGAGGCCGCGCAGCAGGGCGTCCTCGCCGCGGGCGGCGGTGAGGAGTTCACCGACGGCGCTGCCGACGGTGCGGGCGGCGAGCCAGGCGCGGTACTCGGCGCGGGCGGCGTTCGGGCGGAGCTGGGCGCAGCCGCGGAGCATCTCCTCGGCCGCGACCTCGATGTTGCCGGCGGGGCTCTGCGCGGCGACGCAGATCTGCTCCAGCTTGACCCAGACCGCCCAGTTGCCGAGCGGGGTCAGGGTGGCCTGGCCGTCGCCGCAGGTGAGCGCGCCCACCGAGGCGAGGGCGTGCAGGGCCCAGTCGAGGAGGGGGGCGAGTTCGGCGGCGCGGGCCGGTTCCGCCGGGTCGGCGTCGGCGGAGGGGCCGGGCCGGCGGGGGCTCGGGGTGTCGGCGTCCTCTGGGCCGTAGGAGACCTCGCAGCGTTCGGTGCGCAGTTCGGTGACGCGCTGGCGCAGCAGGTCGAGGAGCTGGTCCACGGGGACGGGGCCGGCGGACAGCTGGAGGAGGGAGAGCACCTGAGGCATGGCCGAGACGACCTCGGCGACGGCGCCGGGCTCCTGGCCGGCGGGTTCCGGGGTGGCCAGCGACCAGGCGTCGAAGAGGGCGACCCAGCCGCGCAGGACGGCGCTGTCGTCGCGGTTCCAGGCGCGCAGCCGCCAGCCGGGGCGGGCGCTGTCGCCGTGCACCTCGACGAGGCCTGCGAGACGGGCGGTGTCCCAGTCGGCGCGGACCTGAGCCGCGGTCAGACCCAGGTCGGCCGCCGCGCGTTCGGCGGTCGCCTCGGAGAGGGTGGCCTTGCCGTCGTCGGTGGCCGCGTCCCGGCCGGGACCGAGGGCGTTGTCGGCCCAGCGGGCGACGCGGGCCGCGGCCGCCAGGACGGAGCGCGCCATTCTGGCCAGCTCCGCCGGGGCGGGAGTGCCCTCCGGCGGGCGGGGCGCGGGGCGGCGCTGTCGCCGCTGGTTCACAGCTGAGGGGGCGGCGGCCAGGGGTCGGGGGCGGACGAGTCGAAGCCTGGAGTCGCGCGGGATACGGGACGTCACGGGTGCAGTCTTCCGGTTGACGGTCCGAAATCCCAAACGGAATGTCACGGCGGGCTACGGGACTGGCCAACGCGCGGGGTGCGGGGAGAGGGGAAGAGGCTTGTTCAGGCCAGCGGTTCGGCCTTAAACGGAACCTGTGGGACCGTTCCGGTGCGGCCCGCCGCGGCACCTCACATCAAGGGGGTCAGGAAGCGGCGCAGCACTTCCTCGTAGGCGGCCGGGTCGGGGTTCCACATGGCGGCGTGCGGGGCGTGCGGGACGGAGTGGAGGGCGACCGGGCCGGGGTGGCGGTCGGCGAAGCGGCGGGAGGCCGCCCATGGGGCCACGGTGTCCCCGGGGCCGTGGATGACCAGGGTCGGTACGGCGAGTGCGGCCGGGTCGGCGGCCCCGTCGGCGGTGCCGGCGCTCAGGCCGGCGCGGCCCTCGGCGGCGCGGACGGCCAGCGGCAGCAGCGCGCCCGGAACGTGGCGGGCGGAGGCGAGGGCCCGCAGGGTGGCCTGCCAGTCGAGGACCGGGGAGTCCAGCACGAGCCCCGAGACGAGGTTGCGGAGCCCCGAGTGCGCGGCGGCGCGCAGGGCCATGGTGGCGCCGGTGGACCAGCCGAGCAGGACGAGACGTTCGGCGCCGTAGCGGACGGCGTAGCGCATCGCCGCGTCCAGGTCGCGCCACTCGGTCTCGCCGAGGTGGTTGAGGCCGTCCGGGGGGCGGGGCGCGCCCAGGTCGCCGCGGTAGGACAGGGCGAGGACCGGGAAGCGGCGGCGGTGCAGGAAGCCGGTCAGGTTCAGGGCGTGTTCCCGGGTGGTGCCCAGGCCGTGCACGGCGATCACCCAGGTGCGGCGGGCGCCGGGGACGAACCACGCGGGCAGCGGTCCCAGCTCGCCGGGCACGTCGATGTCGGCGTGGTCGAGGCCGAGCGCGGTGCTCGGGTTGCCCACGTGCAGGTTCGGGGTGAGCCACACCGCGTCGCCCGCGTCGAGGGTGCCGTGGGTGACCCGCTCCAGACGTCGTACGACCGTGTCGGCGGAGTGCGGGGGGCTGTCCAGGACGGGGCCGACGACCGCGTGGGAGCCGTCGCCCGCGAGTCCGTAGGTGCCGGGCCGCAGGGCGGCGAGGTCGCGGGTGAGGATCACCTGGCCGTCGGCCGTGCCGTGCACGGTGAGCCGGGGTTCGGTGGGCAGGGGTCGGCCGGGTGACGCCTTCAGCGCCGCGTCGCTGGCGAGGCGGCCCGCGGCCACGCTTGCGGCGCCGGCGGCCAGGGCCGCGGCTGCGGTGACGGCGGTCGCCGTGACGGTGCGCACTCGTCCAGTGTCCTGGCCGATCCCGCCGAGGGCCAGTGGTGGAGGGGGCCGGGGGTGCGGGCGGGTGGCGGTGGCCGCACGCCCGGCGGAGCCGCGTACCGCCACGCCCCGGCCTCGGGACCGGCCGCCGAGGGTGTCGGGGTCGTGTCGGCGGTCCCGGTGCGTCGCCTCAGCGGTTCTGCCCGTAGCCCCGCAGGCGTTCCGCCACCTCCCCCAGCTGGTCGTCGGTCAGCAGGTTCGGGGTGCGGCCCGGGACGGACGAGGCCGTCAGCCACAGGTGGCACATCCACTCCAGCTGGGCCGTGCGGTCGTAGGCCTGGTCGAGGGTGGTGCCGTAGGTGAGGGTGCCGTGGTTCTGGAGGAGGCAGGCGGTGCGGTCGGTGAGGGCGTGCAGGAGGTTGCGGGCGAGTTCCTCGGTGCCGTAGGTGGCGTAGGGGGCGACGCGGACGGGGCCGCCGAGGGCGGCCGTCATGTAGTGGACGGACGGGAGTTCGGTCACGAGGGTCGAGACGGCGGTGGCGTGCACGGCGTGGGTGTGGACGACGGCGCGGGCGTCGGTGGTGCGGTGGACGGCGAGGTGCATGGGCAGTTCGCTGGTCGGGGTGAGGGTGCCGAGGACCTGCCGGCCGTCGAGGTCGACGCCGGTGACGTCGTCCGGGGTGAGGCGGTCGTAGGGGACGCCCGAGGGGGTGACCAGGACGAGTTCCCCGACGCGGACCGAGACGTTGCCGGAGGTGCCGACGACGAGCCGGTCGGCGACGGTGCGGCGGGCCGTCGCCACGAGCTGTTCCCAGGCGTGTGCGACCTCCCCGCCGCGGAGGTCGTGGGGGTCGTGGATGCCGTCGCCGGTGTCGCGTCGCTGCTCTGCCATGCCGCGATCCTGCCAGGTGACGAACGTCTCTTTCGCGGCCTTCCGGGACCCTCGGGGAAGGGGGCGCGGGACCCGGGCCCGTGCGGCGTCCGGGGTGTCACGGCGGAGCGGAACGAGTCCCGCCGATTGTGGACATCATGAAGCCCGCCCCAGTTCACCTTCCGTTCACTCAGGTTACCTACGTTCATCCAGCCAATGACCTCGAACGATTGCCTGGGTAAATGGAAAGCTTCTCGCTGATCCTCGCGATTGTGGTAATGACCGCACTCGCGTTCGATTTCACGAACGGTTTCCACGACACCGCCAACGCGATGGCCACCACCATCTCGACCGGTGCCCTCAAGCCCAAGGTCGCGGTGGCCATGTCCGCCGTTCTGAACCTTGTAGGCGCCTTCCTCTCCGTGGAGGTCGCCAACACGATCTCCAAGGGTCTCGTCGACGAGACCGGCATCCGTCCCGAGGTCATCTTCGCCGCCCTGGTCGGCGCGATCCTCTGGAACCTGCTGACCTGGCTGGTCGGACTGCCGTCCAGTTCCTCGCACGCCCTGATGGGCGGTCTGATCGGCGCCACCATCGCCTCGGCCGGCGCCGGCGCGGTCCACGGCGACGTGCTCGTCACCAAGGTCCTGATCCCGGCCATCGCCGCGCCGATCGTCGCGGGCGTCGCGGCGATGCTCGCGACCCGGCTGTCGTACTCGCTGGGCAAGAAGGCCGACGGCAAGGCCGCCGCCAAGGGCTACCGAACCGGCCAGATCGCCTCCGCCGGCCTGGTCTCGCTCGCCCACGGCACCAACGACGCGCAGAAGACGATGGGCATCATCACCCTCGCCCTGGTCGCCGGCGGCGCCGTCGCCCCCGACTCCGACCCGCCGCTGTGGGTCATCCTGTCCGCGGGCCTGGCGATCGCGCTCGGCACCTACCTCGGCGGCTGGCGCATCATCCGCACCATGGGCAAGGGCCTGACCGACCTCCAGCCGCAGCAGGGCTTCGCCGCCCAGACCAGCGCGGCCACCGTCATCCTGGCCTCCTCCCACCTCGGCTTCTCGCTCTCCACCACGCACTCGGTGTCCGGCTCGGTGATGGGTGCGGGCCTCGGTCGCAAGGGCGGCGTCGTCCGCTGGTCGACCGCCACCCGGATGTTCGTGGCCTGGGGCCTGACGCTGCCGGCCGCGGCCCTGGTCGGCGCCCTCGCCGAGTACGTGACCGGCCTCGGCGACTGGGGCACGGCGCTCGTCGCGGCGTTCCTCATCGCCTCCAGCGCGGCGATCTGGAAGATCTCGCGGCGCGAGGTCATCGACCACACGAACGTCGTCGACGCGGACGAGGAGCCGGCCGGCGTGGTCACCACCGCGATCGCCGCCGTGACCCCGCCTCCGGCGGGCACGGTCGCCGAGGACCTCACGGCCACCATCCCCGCCCCGGCGGCGGAACCGGCTCCCCCGGCCGCTCCCACCGTCACCACCGTCTGAGTCCCGCCCCCACCGGTACGAAGGAAGAAGCAGCATGAAGATCGACTGGGCGGCTCTCGGCTCCGTCTTCGGCGTCAGTCTCGTCGTCACCGTGGCCCTCGTGGCCCTCTTCACCCTCGGCATCATGGGCCTCTCCCGCCGCGAGCGGGCCGCGGCCCAGGGCGGCTCCGCCACCCTGGCCGTCACCGGCGCGTACGCCTGCTTCGCGGCGTGCGCCGGTGCGGTGGCCTACGGGATCTCGCTGATCGTCGCCTGACGGACGGCACGCACACGCGCGTGGGGCGCGGGACGGACCACCGTCCCGCGCCCCACGCGTGCGTGACGGCCGTGACCGGCGGTGACCGGTGGTGTGTGGGGTTCTGCACACTGTCCCGTCGCAGGTCAACAGCGAGTTGACGGCCGTTCCGGGCCCGTGGTGGACTGCCGGGGCCATGTACGGCGACAGAAGAGGAAGCCGGTGTGAATCCGGCGCGGTCCCGCCACTGTCACCGGGGTAGACACCCCCGGGAGCCAGGAACTCTCGTCGCCGGTCTCGTCGAACCAGGGCGTGGACACCCTGAGTGAGGACATATCGCCATGCTCGGCTGCCGTTCGAGGTACAGCACCAGGTCGTTGCCCGGCCCGTCGGCCGGCTGAGCCGATGGGTGCCGATCGCCGCTACGCGTACGGTGCCGCCGCCGGCCTCCTGGGGGACCTGCTCCTCGGCGATCCGCGCCGGGGGCATCCGGTCGCCGTGTTCGGGCGGGCCGCGGCCGGCGTGGAACGGGTGCTGTGGCGGGACCACCGCGGGTGGGGCGCGCTGCACACCGCCGTGTGCGCCGGTGGCGCCGTGGCCCTCGGGGCCCTCGCCGCACGTGCCGTACGCCGCTCCCCCGCCGCCTCCGTCGCGTTGACCGGTGCCGCCGTGTGGGCCGTCGTCGGCGGGACCTCACTGGTACGGGAGGCCCGGACCGTCGGGCGGGCCCTGGAAGCGGGGGACGTCGAGGGCGCGCGGGCGCGGCTGCCGCACCTGTGCGGACGGGACCCGCAGGCCCTGGACGCCGACGGCATCGCCCGCGCGGTCGTCGAGTCCGTCGCCGAGAACACCTCCGACGCGGTCGTGGGCGCCCTGGTGTGGGGGGCCGTCGGCGGTGTGCCGGGACTGCTCGGGTTCCGGGCCGTCAACACCCTGGACGCCATGGTCGGCCACCGCTCGCCGCGCCACCTCCGCTTCGGGTGGGCGTCGGCCCGGCTGGACGACGTCGCCGGATGGCCGGGGGCACGGCTGACCGCCGTCCTGGCCGCCGTCGCCGGTGACGATCCGCGCGGGGCGGTGCGGGCCTGGCGGGCCGACGCGCGCAGGCATCCCAGTCCCAACGCCGGTCCCGTGGAGGCGTCGTTCGCCGGTGCCCTCGGGGTGCGGCTGGGCGGGACGCTGTCGTACGCCGGGCGCGTGGAACACCGGCCCGTGCTGAACGGGGAGCGGGGGCGGCCCGTCATGGCCCACGACATCGAACGCGCCGCGCGGCTCTCCCGCCGCGTCGGCCTGCTCGCGCTCGGCGTCACCGTCGCCGCGCGCGTCGTCTCCGCGGGTGTCCTCGCGGCGAGAGCGAAGGGGCGTACGTCATGAGCGGGGGTCTCCTCGTCGCCGGCACCACCTCGGACGCCGGCAAGAGCGTCGTCACCGCCGGGATCTGCCGGTGGCTGGTGCGGCAGGGGGTCAAGGTGGCGCCCTTCAAGGCGCAGAACATGTCCCTCAACTCGTTCGTGACCCGCGAGGGCGCCGAGATCGGGCGCGCGCAGGCCATGCAGGCGCAGGCCTGCCGCATCGAGCCGACGGCGCTGATGAATCCGGTGCTGCTCAAGCCGGGCGGCGAGCGGAGCAGTCAGGTCGTGCTGCTCGGCAGGCCGGTCGGCGAGATGAGCGCGCGCGGGTTCTTCGGGGGGACCGGGGAAGCCGGGGGGTCGTCCCCCGGGAACAGGCTGCGCGGCGGACGGCAGGAGGAACTCCTCGGGACCGTTCTCGACTGTCTCGCCGAGTTGCGGGGCACGTATGACGCGGTGATCTGTGAGGGGGCGGGCAGTCCCGCCGAGATCAACCTGCGGCGGACCGACATCGTGAACATGGGGATCGCCCGCAACGCGCGGCTCCCCGTGCTCGTCGTCGGCGACATCGACCGCGGCGGCGTCTTCGCCTCCTTCTTCGGGACCGTCGCACTGCTCTCGCCGCAGGACCAGGAACTGGTCGCCGGGTTCCTCGTCAACAAGTTCCGCGGTGACGTCTCGCTGCTGGAGCCGGGCCTGGACATGCTGCGCGGGCTGACCGGGCGGCGGACGTACGGGGTGCTGCCGTTCCGGCACGGGCTCGGGATCGACGAGGAGGACGGGATGGCGGTCTCCCTGCGGGGCGCCGTCCGGGAGTCGGCCGTCTCCGCGCCCGTCGGTGAGGACGTGCTGCGGGTCGCCGTCTGCGCGGTCCCGCTGATGTCCAACTTCACCGACGTGGACGCGCTGGCCGCCGAACCGGGCGTCGTCGTGCGGTTCGTGGACCGGCCGGAGGAACTGGCCGACGCCGACCTCGTGGTGCTCCCGGGGACCCGGGGGACGGTCCGGGCGCTGGAGTGGCTGCGGGAGCGCGGGCTGGCGGACGCCGTCCTGCGCAGGGTCGCCGAGGGGCGGCCCGTGCTGGGCGTCTGCGGCGGTTTCCAGATCCTCGGCGCGCACATCGAGGACGAGGTCGAGAGCCGGCGGGGCCATGTCGACGGGCTCGGGGTACTGCCCGTGCGGGTGCGGTTCGCCCGCGAGAAGACCCTGACCCGGCCGGTGGGGGAAGCCCTCGGCGAGCGGGTCGAGGGGTACGAGATCCATCACGGGGTCGCCGACGTCACCGGAGGCCAAGCCTTCCTGGACGGCTGCCGGGTCGGGCAGACCTGGGGCACCCACTGGCACGGCTCACTGGAGTCGGACGGTTTCCGCCGGGCGTTCCTGCGGGAGGTGGCGGCCGCCGCGGGCCGCCGTTTCGTGCCGGCCGCCGACACCTCCTTCGCCGCGCTGCGCGAGGAGCAGCTCGACCGGCTCGGCGACCTGATCGAACAGCACGCGGACACGGACGCGCTGTGGCGGCTCATCGAGTCGGGCGCGCCGCAAGGACTGCCTTTCATTCCACCGGGAGCGCCCGCATGAGCACAGTGTTGTTGTTGTCGACCGCCGACACCGATCTGCTGGCGGCCCGGGCCGCCGCCGGTGCCTCCTACCGGATCGGCAATCCGACCCGCGTGGACGTCGCGGAGGACCTCCCCGGCCTGGTCGAGGGCTCGGACGTCGCCGTCGTACGGCTGCTCGGCGGGAAGCGGGCCTGGGAGGACGGGCTCGCCGCGCTGAAGGCGTCCGGCATCCCCACCGTCCTGCTGGGCGGGGAGGCCGTGCCGGACGCGGAGCTGATGGCCGAGTCGTCCGTGCCGGCCGGCGTGGTGGCGGAGGCGCTGCGGTACCTCGTCGAGGGCGGGCCCGCCAACCTCACCGAACTGGCGCGGTTCCTCTCCGACACCGTCCTGCTGACGGGCGAGGGGTTCGAGGAGCCGCGGCCGATGCCCGCGTACGGCGTCCACGGCGACCGGGTGCGCCGGGAGGGCCGGCCGACCGTCGGCGTGCTCTTCTACCGCGCCCACGAGCTGAGCGGCAACACCGCCTTCGTGGACACGCTGTGCGACGCGATCGAGGCGACGGGCTCCAACGCCCTCCCGGTGTACTGCGGTTCGCTGCGCGACGCCGACCCCGGTCTGTACGAGATCCTCGGGACGGCGGACGCCCTGGTCGCGACCGTCCTCGCGGCGGGCGGCACGCACGCCTCGCAGGCCTCGGCCGGCGGCGACGAGGAGGCCTGGGACATCGGGGCCCTCGCGGACCTCGACGTGCCGGTGCTGCAGGGCCTCTGCCTCACCTCCTCGAGGGCCGCCTGGGACGCCTCCGACGCCGCCCTGTCCCCCATGGACGCGGCGATGCAGGTGGCGATCCCCGAGTTCGACGGGCGGCTGATCACGGTCCCCTTCTCCTTCAAGGAGCAGGGCCCGGACGACGTCCCGGTGTACGTCGCCGACCCCGAGCGGGCCGCGCGCGTCGCCGGGATCGCCGTGCGGCACGCCCGGCTGAAGCACAAGGCGAACGCCGACAAGAAGCTCGCGCTCGTCTTCACCGCCTACCCCACCAAGCACTCGCGGGTCGGCAACGCGGTCGGCCTCGACACGCCCGCCTCCGCCGTCCGGGTGCTGGACGCCCTCCGGGACGCCGGCTACTCGCTCACCGCGTACCCGGACAACGGCGACGAGCTGATCCACCGGCTGATCGAGGCCGGTGGCCACGACGTCGAGTGGCTGACCGAGGAGCAGCTCGCCGCCGCGCCCGCGCGGGTGCCGCTGGCCGACTACCGGGCCTGGTTCGACAAGCTCGACCCGGACCTCCGGCAGGGCATGCTCGACGCGTGGGGCGAGCCGCCGGGCGGCCTGTACGTCGACGGCGACGACATCGTGCTGGCGTCCCTGCGGTTCGGGAACGTCGTCGTGATGATCCAGCCGCCGCGCGGCTTCGGCGAGAACCCGATCGCGATCTACCACGACCCCGACATGCCGCCGTCGCACCACTACATGGCGGCGTACCGCTGGCTGGAGAACAGTTTCGGCGCCGACGCGATCGTCCACATGGGCAAGCACGGCACGATGGAGTGGCTGCCGGGCAAGGGGCTGGGCCTCAGCGGGGGCTGCGCCCCCGACGCCGTGCTCGGCGAGCTCCCGCTGATCTACCCGTTCATCGTCAACGATCCCGGCGAGGGCACGCAGGCCAAGCGGCGCGGGCACGCCACCGTCGTCGACCACCTGGTGCCGCCGATGGCGCGCGCCGACACCTACGGCGACCTGGCGAAGCTGGAGCAGCTCCTCGACGAGTACGCGCTCGTCTCCGACCTGGACCCGGCGAAGGCGCCGGCCGTGCGGGCGCAGATCTGGACGCTGGTGAAGGCGGCCGAGCTGCACCACGACCTGCACGTCGACGACCAGCCGGACGACGAGGCGTTCGACGAGTTCGTCATGCACATCGACGGCTATCTGTGCGAGATCAAGGACGTGCAGATCCGCGACGGCCTGCACGTCCTCGGCGGCGGGCCGGTGGGCGAGCCGCGCGTGAACCTGGTGCTGGCCGTGCTGCGGGCCTCGCAGGTGTGGGGCGGGCGGGCGAACGCGCTGCCGGGGCTGCGGGCCTGCCTGGCGGAGCACTTCGGGCTGGCCGAGAAGGAGCTGCTCGCCGAGCCGGGGGCGCCGGTCAAGGTCCCGGTGGAGCTGACGGACCTGGTGCCGGGCCCGTCGCGCAGCGCCGCCGACGCGATCGACCTGCTGGAACAGCTGTGCCGGCGGATCGCGGAGGGCATGGAGGCGCGGGGGTGGGCGGCCGGTGAGAGCCGTGCGCTCGTCCGGGAGGTCCTGGGCACCGAACTCCCGGACGCCGTCGCGGTGGTGGAGTTCGCCTGTACGGAGGTCGTGCCCCGGCTGGAGCGGACCACCGACGAGATCGGGCACATCCTCCGGGCCCTGGACGGCGGTTACGTCCCGGCCGGTCCGTCCGGCTCGCCGACGCGCGGGCTGGTCAACGTCCTGCCGACCGGCCGCAACTTCTACTCGGTCGACCCCAAGGCCATCCCGTCCCGCCTGAGTTGGGAGGTGGGCCAGTCCCTCGCCGACTCGCTCGTGCAGCGGTACCTCCAGGACACCGGCGCGTACCCGAAGTCGGTGGGCCTGACGGTGTGGGGCACCTCGGCCATGCGCACCCAGGGCGACGACATCGCCGAGATCCTCGCGCTGCTGGGCTGCCGCCCGGTGTGGGACGACGCCTCGCGCCGGGTGACCGGCTTCGAGATCGTGCCGGCGGCGGAACTGGGCCGGCCCCGCATCGACGTCACGGTCCGCATCTCCGGGTTCTTCCGCGACGCGTTCCCGCACGTGGTGGGGCTGATCGACGACGCGGTGCGGGCGGTGGCCGAGCTGGACGAGCCGGCCGACGTCAACTACGTGAAGGCGCACGCCGACGAGGACACCGCCGAGCACGGCGACCGGCGCCGGGCGACGGCCCGGGTCTTCGGCTCCAAGCCGGGCGCGTACGGCGCCGGGCTGCTGCCGCTGATCGACGCCCGCAACTGGCGCTCGGACGCCGACCTCGCCGAGGTGTACGCGGTGTGGGGCGGCTACGCCTACGGGCGCGGACTCGACGGGCGGGCGGCGCGCGGGGACATGGAGACGGCGTTCCGGCGGATCGCCGTCGCCGCGAAGAACGTGGACACCCGCGAGCACGACCTCGTCGACGCCGACGACTACTTCCAGTACCACGGCGGCATGGTCGCCATGGTGCGCCATCTGACGGGCGCCTCCCCCGAGGCGTACGTCGGCGACTCGGCCACCCCCGACCAGGTGAAGACGCGGACGCTGGGCGAGGAGACCCACCGGGTGTTCCGCGCCCGGGTGGTCAACCCGCGCTGGATGGCCGCGATGCGGCGGCACGGCTACAAGGGCGCCTTCGAGATGGCGGCGACCGTCGACTACCTCTTCGGCTACGACGCCACGGCGGGCGTGGTCGACGACTGGATGTACGAGAAGCTCAGCGCCGAGTACGTCTTCGACGCGGAGAACCGGGACTTCATGAAGAAGTCCAACCCGTGGGCGCTGCGCGGCATCACCGAGCGGCTGCTGGAGGCAGCCGAACGCGGGCTGTGGGCCGAGCCGGACGCGGACACGATCGAGCGGCTCCGGGCGACCTACCTGGAGCTGGAAGGCGACTTGGAGGGCGACGACCAGTGAGTACCCCGTTCCCGTTCACGGCCGTCGTCGGCCAGGACGACCTGCGGCTCGCGCTGCTGCTGAACGCCGTGTCGCCGGCGGTCGGCGGGGTGCTGGTGCGCGGCGAGAAGGGCACCGCCAAGTCGACGGCGGTGCGCGCCCTCTCGGTGCTGCTGCCGGCGGTCTCCGTGGTTCCCGGATGCCGCTTCTCCTGCGATCCCGCCCGTCCCGACCCCGCGTGCCCGGACGGGCCGCACGAGCCGGGGGCCGGGGCCGAACGGCCCGCGCGGATGGTCGAGCTGCCCGTCGGCGCCTCCGAGGACCGCCTGGTGGGCGCGCTCGACATCGAGCGGGCGCTCTCGGAGGGCGTGAAGGCCTTCGAGCCCGGCCTGCTCGCCGACGCGCACCGCGGGATCCTGTACGTCGACGAGGTCAACCTCCTCCACGACCACCTGGTCGACCTGCTGCTGGACGCGGCGGCGATGGGCGCGTCGTACGTGGAGCGCGAGGGTGTGTCCGTGCGGCACGCGTCGAAGTTCCTGCTGGTCGGCACCATGAACCCGGAGGAGGGCGAGCTGCGGCCGCAGCTGCTCGACCGGTTCGGGCTGACCGTGGAGGTCGCCGCCTCCCGGGAGCCCGACCAGCGCGTGGAGGTCGTCCGGCGGCGGCTCGCCCACGACGACGACCCGGCCGGCTTCGCCGCCCGGTGGGCCGACGAGGAGACCGCCGTACGGGCGCGGATCGTGGCGGCGCGCAAGCTGCTGCCGTCGGTGCGGCTGGGCGACGGGGCGCTGCGGCAGATCGCGGCGACCTGTGCCGCGTTCGAGGTGGACGGCATGCGGGCCGACATCGTGATGGCGCGGACGGCCACGGCGCTGGCGGCCTGGGCCGGGCGGACCGAGGTGCTCGCGGAGGACGTCCGGCAGGCCGCGCTGCTCGCGCTGCCGCACCGGCGGCGCCGCAACCCCTTCGACGCGCCCGGGCTCGACGAGGACAAGCTCGACGAGACGCTGGAGGAGTTCGGCGGCTCCGACGACGAGAACCCCGACCCCGACCCGGACCCCGGTCCGGACGGGCCCGGCGGGGGCGGCGGGCAGCCGCCGTCGGAGGGGCCCGAGGGCGGTGACACCGGGGCGCGTCCCGAGGCCGGGGAGGGCGGTGAGCCGCAGACCTCGGGGGCCGGCGCCGGTGAGCAGCAGCCGGCGCGTGCCGCCGAGCCCTTCCGGACCAAGGCGCTGAGCGTGCCCGGGATCGGGGAGGGCGCCGCCGGGCGGCGGTCGCGGGCGCGGACCGAGCACGGGCGGACCACCGGGGCCCGGCGGCCCCGGGGGACGCTGTCCAAGCTGCATCTGGCGGCGACCGTGCAGGCGGCGGCGCCGCACCAGCGGGCGCGCGGGCGCTCGGGGCGCGGTCTCGTCGTGCGCCGTGACGATCTGCGGCAGGCGACGCGGGAGGGGCGCGAGGGCAATCTCGTCCTGTTCGTCGTCGACGCGTCCGGGTCCATGGCGGCCCGGCAGCGGATGGGCGCGGTGAAGGGTGCCGTGCTGTCGCTGCTGCTGGACGCCTACCAGCGGCGGGACAAGGTGGGGCTGGTGACGTTCCGGGGGTCGGCCGCCGACGTGGCGCTGCCGCCGACCTCGTCCGTGGACGCGGCGGCGGTGCGGCTGGAGTCGTTGCCGACCGGGGGGCGGACGCCGCTGGCGGCCGGGCTGCTCAGGGCGCACGACGTGCTGCGGGTGGAGCGGCTGCGGGACTCCGCCCGGCGGCCGCTGGTCGTCGTGGTGACGGACGGGCGGGCGACCGGCGGGCCCGAGCCCGTCGCCCTCGCCGGTCGGGCGGCCCGGCTGTTCGCGGCCGAGGGCGTCGCGTCCGTGGTCGTGGACTGCGAGTCGGGGCCCGTGCGGCTGGGGCTCGCCGGGCGCCTCGCGGCCGAGCTGGGCGGCAGTGCCGTCACGCTCGACGAGTTGCGGGCGGACTCGATCGCCGGGTTGGTCAGGGACGTGCAGGGGACTTCGAGGAGGGCCGCGTAATGCCGCAGGGACAGCCGAGTGTCGTACCGGACGACGGACTGACGACCCGTCAGCGGCGTAACCGGCCGCTGGTCGTCGTGCACACCGGGGTCGGCAAGGGCAAGTCGACGGCCGCGTTCGGGCTCGCGCTGCGGGCCTGGAACCAGGGGTGGCCCATCGGGGTGTTCCAGTTCGTCAAGTCGGCGAAGTGGAAGGTCGGCGAGGAGAACGCGCTGCGGGTGCTCGGGGACTCCGGGCAGGGCGGGTCGGTCGCCTGGCACAAGATGGGCGAGGGCTGGTCCTGGGTGCAGCGGGACTCGCAGATGGACAACGAGGAGAAGGCCCGCGAGGGCTGGGAGCAGGTCAAGCGGGACCTCGCCGCGCAGACGTACCGGCTGTACGTGCTCGACGAGTTCGCCTACCCCCTGCACTGGGGGTGGATCGACACCGACGAGGTGGTGTCCGTGCTGCGGGAGCGGCCGGGGAACCAGCACGTGGTGATCACCGGGCGCAACGCGCCGGAGAAGCTGGTGGAGTTCGCGGACCTGGTGACCGACATGTCCAAGGTCAAGCACCCCATGGACGTGGGGCAGAAGGGGCAGAGGGGCATCGAGTGGTGACGTCCTCCGTCCCACGGCTGGTCGTCGCCGCGCCCTCGTCGGGCAGCGGCAAGACCACCGTCGCCACGGGGCTGATGGCCGCGTTCGCCGCGCGGGGGCTCGCCGTGTCCCCGCACAAGGTGGGACCGGACTACATCGATCCCGGGTACCACGCGCTCGCCACCGGGCGGGTGGGGCGGAACCTCGACGCGTACCTGTGCGGGCCGGAGCTGGTGGCTCCGCTGTTCCTGCACGGGGCGCGCGGGTGTGACATCGCCGTCGTCGAGGGCGTGATGGGGCTGTACGACGGGGCCGCGGGGCAGGGTGAACTGGCGTCCACGGCGCAGGTGGCGAAGCTGCTGCGGGCGCCGGTGGTGCTGGTCGTGGACGCGTCGTCGCAGTCGCGGTCGGTGGCGGCGCTGGTGCACGGGTTCGTGTCGTGGGACCCGCAGGTGCGGATCGGGGGCGTGATCCTGAACAAGGTCGCCTCCGACCGGCACGAGGCGTTGCTGCGGGAGGCGCTCGAGTCGGTGGGGGTGCCGGTGCTGGGTGCGCTGCGGCGGGCCGCGACGGTGGAGACGCCGTCGCGGCACCTGGGGCTGGTGCCGGTGGCCGAGCGCGGGGCGCAGGCGGTGGAAGCGGTGGCCGCCATGGCGGCGCAGGTCTCGGCCGGGTGCGATCTGGAGGCGCTGGCCGCGCTGGCGCGTGGTGCGGGGCCGCTGCCGGGTGCGGCCTGGGACGCGCCCGGGGCCGTGGCCGGGGTCACGGCCGGGCCCGGTCATGACCGCCCGGCCCGGCCGGCCGAGGGACCGGCGCCCACGATCGCCGTCGCCGGTGGGGCCGCGTTCACCTTCTCCTACGCCGAGCACACCGAGCTGCTCACCGCCGCCGGGGCCGACGTCGTGACCTTCGACCCGCTGCGGGACGGGCACCTTCCTCCGGGGACGGCCGGGTTGGTGGTGGGGGGCGGGTTCCCCGAGGTGTACGCCGCCGAGTTGTCCGCGAACGAGGGGCTCCGCAAGGAGGTCGCCGCGCTCGCGGAGAGCGGGGCGCCGGTCGCCGCCGAGTGCGCCGGACTGCTGTATCTGTGCCGGGAGCTGGACGGGCGGCCCATGTGCGGGGTGCTCGACGCCACGGCCCGGATGACCGAGCGGCTCACCCTCGGCTACCGGGACGCCGTCGCCGTGGGCGACAGCGTGCTCGCCGGGGCGGGGACGCGGATGCGGGGGCACGAGTTCCACCGGACCGTCGTCGAGCCGGGCGCCGGGGCGGCTCCCGCGTGGGGGGTCCTCGCTCCCGTGAAGCGGGTCGAAGGTTTTGTGGAGCGCGGTGTGCACGCGAGTTACCTGCACACGCACTGGGCGTCGTCGCCCGGTGCGGCCCGTCGGTTCGTGGAGAGGTGCCGGACGTCATGAGCAGCAGGCTGATCGGAGTCGGGGTCGGTCCCGGGGATCCGGAGCTGGTGACCGTGAAGGGCGTCAACGCTCTGCGGGCCGCCGACGTGGTCGTCGTCCCCGTGATGGCCGCGCCCGACGGAACGGCGGGCGGGGAGCGGGGGCGCGCCGAGGCCACCGTGCTCCACTACGTCCCCGCGGAGAAGGTCGTCCGGGTGGCGTTCGCGCTGAACGAGCGGACCGACCGGGACCGGCGGGAGGCCGCCTGGGACGCCGCCGGGGAGCGGGTGGCTCAGCTGCTCACGCAGTACGACACCGTCGCCTTCGCCACCATCGGCGACCCGAACGTGTACTCGACGTTCACGTATCTCGCCCATACCGTCGGGGAGTCGGTGCCGGGCACGGTCGTGGAGACGGTGCCCGGGATCACCGCCATGCAGGACCTCGCGGCGCGGTCGGGGGCCGTACTGACCGAGGGGACCGAGCCGTTGACGCTGGTGCCCGTGACGGCGGGGTCGGCCGTGCTCAAGGACGCCCTGGCCGGACCCGGCACCGTCGTCGCCTACAAGTTCGGCCGGCAGGCCGCCGAGGTCGCGGAGGCGCTGCGCGAGACCGGGCGGCTCGAGGACGCGGTGTGGGGATCGGCGCTCGGGCTGGCCGAGGAGTCCATCCGGCCCGCCGCCGAGCTGGCCGGGGAGCCCCTCCCCTACCTCTCGACGCTCATCGCGCCCGCGCGACGCGACGGCGGACGGGGCGGCAAGCTGTGAGACGCCCCGCCCCGGAGGCGGCCGCCGGGTCCCGCCGGAACCCGGTGACCGGCCCGGCGGTCCGGCCTCGCCGGGAGCCGGCCCCCGCCGGGCCCCACCACCGGCCGGCCCGCGCCGGGATCCCCCGCCGCCCGGCCACCGGCTCCGTGGCCGACGCCCGCTGCCGGACGGCGGCCGGTTCACTGCGCCAGGCCCACCACCAGCCAGATGAAGGCCGCGCCCGCGATCGTGCACAGCACCGTCGAGCGGGCGGGGTGTTCGTGGTGGGCCTCGGGCAGGATCTCGGCCGCCGCCAGGTAGAGCAGTCCGCCGGCGAAGAAGCCCAGGTAGCCGCCGAGCAGCGGCTCGGGGATGGTGACGAACGTGGTGCAGGCGGCGCCGACGACCGGTGCCGCGGCGTCCGCGACCAGCATGGCGAGGGCTCTGCGGCGGGCGTTCCCGTACAGGCTCGTGATGGTGTACGTGTTGAAGCCGTCCGCGAAGTCGTGGGCGATGACGGCCAGCGCGACGGACGCGCCCATGCCCCCGCCGACCTGGAAGGCCGCGCCGATCGCGACGCCGTCCATGGCGCTGTGACCGACCATCGCCGCGGCCGCCGTGAGGCCCACCTGGGGGCTGCGGCCGTCGTGCTCGCCGGCGCCGTGCGCAGCCTGCCGGTGGGCCAGCAGACGTTCCACCAGATGGGCCAGCAGGAAGCCCGCCACGAACAGCAGCAGCGCGGCGGGCACCCCGAAGACCTCCGTGCCGGCCGCCTCCAGGGCCTCCGGCAGCAGGTCCAGGCCGACCACGCCGAGCATGAGGCCCCCGGCCAGGCCCAGCACCAGGTGGCGGCGGTCGGTCACGCGCTGTGCGGTCCAGCCGCCGGCCAACGTCATCAGGAACGCGCCGAGCGCGACGAACACCGCCATGTGCCCTTCGTATCCGATCGGGCCCCGGCCACGCACCTTCGCCACCACCCGTTTCCCGCCCCGCACTCCACCCCGTGATGAGAGGACCCGAACCCATGGCCGACGCCCCCACCGGCAAGGTGACCTTCGTCGGCGCCGGTCCCGGCGCCGCCGACCTGCTGACCTTCCGTGCCGCCCGCGCCATCGCCGAGGCCGACGTCGTGATCTGGGCCGCGAGCCTGGTCCAGGCGGAGGTGCTTGAGCACGCGCGCGAGGACGCGGAGATCCTCGACTCGGCGACCATGTCCCTGGAGGACGTCGTCGCCGTCTACGAACGGGCGCACCGGGACGGCCTCGAGGTCGCCCGGATCCACTCCGGCGACCCCGCCCTGTGGGGCGGCACCCAGGAACAGGTCGACCGCTGCGACGAGATCGGCATCGCCACCGAGATCGTGCCCGGGGTGTCCTCCTTCTCCGCCGTCGCCGCGCTGGCCCGGCGCGAGCTGACGATCCCCGAGGTGGCGCAGTCGGTGATCCTCACCCGGCTCGGCGGCGGCAAGACGCCCATGCCGCCCGGCGAGGAGGTGCGGGAATTCGCCCGGCACGGCACGACCATGGCGGTCTTCCTGTCGGCCGCGCGCAGCGGACAGCTGGTGCGGGAGCTGCTGGAAGGCGGCTACCCGACCTCGACGCCCGTCGTCGTCGCCCATCAGGCCACCTGGCCGGAGGAGCTGGTCGTGCGGTGCACGATCGGCACTCTGGAGGAGACGGTCAAGGAGCACAAGCTGTGGAAGCACACGCTGTTCCTGGTCGGCCCGGCGCTCGCCGCGCACGGCACCCGCTCGCACCTCTACCACCCCGGTCACTTCCACGGCCACCGCAAGGCCGACCCCGAGGCCCGCAGGGCCCTGCGCGAACGGGGTGCCCGTACGTGAGCCGTCCGATCACCGTCGTCGGCACGGGGACCGGGGCACCCGTCCCCGAGGCGGTGACGGCGGGCGCGGACCTCGTCGTCGGCGGACGCCGCCACCTGGACGCCGCGGAGCTGCCGGAGGGCGCCGAGCGGATCGTGCTGGGGCCGCTGGCGCCCGCTCTCGACGGCATCGAGAGGTACGTCGCCGAGGAGCGGCAGGTGGTGGTGCTGGCGTCCGGGGACCCGGGGTTCTTCGGGATCGTGCGGGCGCTCGCCGAGCGGTTCGGCGCGGACCGGCTGGAGGTCGTGCCGGGGGTGTCCTCGGTCGCCACCGCGTTCGCGCGGCTCGGTCTGACCTGGGAGGACGCCGTCGTCGTCAGTGCGCACGGGCGGGATCCGCGGACGGCGGTCCAGGTGTGCCGGGCACATCCGAAGGTGGCCGTGCTGACCGGGCCCGGTGCCGGTCCCGCCGAGCTGGGCGCCGCGCTGGCCCGGACCGCTCCCGGCCGGGTGCTCGTCGTCGCCTCGGCGCTGGGCGACCCGGCCCGCGAGCTCGTGGAGCGGGTCACGCCCGCGCAGGCGGCGGCGCGCGACTGGGGGACGGCGGTGAGTGTCGTGCTGTGCCTGGACGAGGCGCGGGCGGCCGGCCCCGTGCGGACGCTGGCGGGGCCGGTGCGCCGGCCCGCCGGGTGGGCGCTGGACGAGGGCGACTTCGCGCACCGCGACTCGATGATCACCAAGTTCGAGGTGCGGGCGCTGGCACTGGCCCGGCTCGGGCCGCGCCCCGGCGACCTGGTCTGGGACGTGGGTTCCGGTTCGGGGTCGGTGGCCGTGGAGTGCGCGCGGCTGGGCGCCGCGGTCAGCGCGGTGGAGAAGTCCGGGGACGGCGTCGGACGGATCCGGGCCAACGCGGCCGCGCACGGCGTCGACGTGCACGTGGTGCACGGCAGCGCGCCGCAGGCCCTGGACGGACTCGACGATCCGGACGCGGTGTTCGTCGGCGGCGGCGGGCGGGAGCTGCCCGCCGTCGTCGGGGCGTGCGCGCGCCGGGCCCGGCGGACCGTGGTCGTCGCGATGGCCGCGCTGGACCGGGTGCCCGCGGCGCGGGCCGCGCTCACGGACGCCGGGTTCGCCGTCGACGGCGTCCTGCTGCAGTCCTCGCGGCTGGCCCCGCTGCCGGGGGACGTGACCCGGCTGGCGGCGACCAATCCCGTCTTCCTGCTGTGGGGGTCCAGGCCCCCCGTCCTTGAAGAAACCCCTGAAGAAACCCCTGAAGAAGACTCTGCGGAAGTCCCCGCGGAGGTCCCCGAAGAAGGAGTTGCCCAGTGATCGGCCTCATTTCCGCCACCGCGGCGGGGGCGGCGGCGCGCGACCGGCTGGCCGCGGCGTGGCCGGACCGCACGCGCGTGTACGACGGGCCCGTCGGGGACGCCGTCCGGCGGGCGTTCGCGGAGTGCGAGCAGCTCGTGTGCTTCCTGGCGACGGGCGCGGTGGTACGGCTCGTCGCGCCCCTGCTGTCCGACAAGGCGTCCGACCCGGGTGTGGTGTGCGTCGACGAGGCGGGCCGGTTCGCGGTGCCGCTGGTCGGCGGGCACGCGGGCGGCGCCAACGACCTGGCCCGCGAGGTGGGCGAGTCGCTGGGTGCGGTGCCCGTGGTGACCACGGCGACGGACGCCGTCGGCATCCCCGGTCTCGACACCCTCGGCATGCCCGTGGAGGGCGATGTCGCGGGCGTGACGCGGGCCCTGCTGGACGGGGAGCCGGTCGCGCTGCGCGCGGAGGTGGCGTGGCCGCTGCCGCCGGTGCCGTTCGCCGAGCGGGGCGCCTGGACCGTGCGCCTCACGGACCGGGCCGTCGAACCCGCCGGGCGCGAGGTGCTGCTGCGTCCGCCGTCGCTGGTGGTGGGGGTCGGTGCGTCCAAGGGCGCTCCGGTGGGTGAAGTACTCGACGTGATCGAGTCGGCCCTGCGGGACGCGGGTCTGTCCGCGCGCAGCCTCGCCGAGCTGGCCACCGTGGACGCCAAGCGCGAGGAGCCGGGCATCGTGGGGGCGGCCGAGCGGCTCGGCGTGCCGGTGGTGACGTACCCGGCCGGGGAGCTGGCGGCGGTGCCGGTGCCGAACCCCTCCGAGGCGCCCCTCGCCGCCGTGGGCACCCCGTCCGTCGCCGAGGCGGCCGCCCTGGCCGGCGGCGGCGAACTCCTCGTGCCCAAGCGCAAGTCGGCCGGTGTCCCCGCGACGGCGACCTGTGCCGTCGTACGGCGGCCCGGACGCGGCCGGCTGGCGGTGGTCGGGCTCGGGCCCGGCGCCCGCGACCTGCTCACCCCGCGCGCGAGGGCCGAACTGCGGCGCGCCTCGGTGCTCGTCGGCCTCGACCAGTACGTCGACCAGATCCGTGACCTGCTGCGGCCCGGCACCCGGGTCCTGGAGTCCGGGCTCGGCGCGGAGGAGGAGCGGGCCCGCACGGCCGTCGCCGAGGCCCGGCGCGGGCACGCCGTCGCGCTGATCGGCAGCGGGGACGCCGGCGTGTACGCCATGGCCTCCCCCGCGCTCGCCGAGGCGTCCGACGACATCGACGTGGTCGGCGTGCCGGGTGTGACCGCCGCGCTGGCCGCCGCCGCGCTCCTGGGCGCGCCGCTGGGCCACGACCACGTGTCGATCAGCCTGTCCGACCTGCACACGCCGTGGGAGGTCATCGAGCGGCGGGTGCGGGCGGCGGCCGAGGCGGACCTCGTGGTGACGTTCTACAACCCGCGCAGCCGGGGCCGGGACTGGCAGCTGCCGAAGGCGCTCGCGATCCTCGCGGAGCACCGGGAGCCGACGACCCCGGTGGGCGTCGTGCGCAACGCCTCACGCCCGGACGGCACCGCGCGGGTGACGACGCTCGCGCTGCTCGACCCGGCGACGGTGGACATGATGACGGTCGTGACGGTGGGCAACACGGCGACCCGGGACATCGCCGGCCGCATGGTGACGCCGCGCGGCTACCGCTGGCAGGAGGAGCCCAAGTGAACCGTGTGGTCCACCCGATCGAGCAGGAGTCCTTCCGGCGGCTGCGCGCCCGCCTGGACACCTCGCACTTCCCGCCGCTGACCCGGGCGGTGGTGGAGCGGGTGATCCACTCCGCCGCCGACCTGGAGTACGCGAGCGACCTCGTCATGGACGAGGGCGACCTGGAGAAGGCGCACGCCGCGCTGCACGCCGGGGCGCCGGTGGTCGTGGACGTGGAGATGGTGGCCGCCGGCATCACCCGGCGGGAGACCGTCTGCCGGCTCCGGGACGCCGTGGCCGGTCCCGGGCTGACGCGTTCGGCGCACGCGGTCCGGCTGGCGTACGAGCAGGTCGGGCCCGGCGCCCTGTGGGTGATCGGCTGTGCGCCGACCGCCCTGGAGGAGCTGCTCACCCTCGACGCCTCCCCCGCACTCGTCGTCGGCCTGCCCGTCGGTTTCGTCGGCGCGGCCGAGTCCAAGGCCGCGTTGCGCGAGAGCGGCCTGCCCGCCGTGAGCAACGTGTCCGAGAAGGGCGGCTCGGCGGTCGCCGCCGCCGCGCTCAACGCCCTGCTGTACACCCCCCTTTCGCACTCCGAGGAGAAACCGTGACCACGCCGCCGCCCGCCCTGCTCATCGCCGGCCATGGCACCCGGGACGAGGCCGGAGCCGAGGCGTTCCGTGACTTCGTCCGGGAGCTGGGCCGCCGCCACCCCGAACTGCCCGTCGCGGGCGGCTTCATCGAGCTGTCCCCGCCGCCGCTGGGCGAGGCGGTGACGGACCTGGTGGAGCGCGGCGTACGGCGGTTCGCGGCCGTCCCGCTGATGCTGGTGTCCGCCGGTCACGCCAAGGGGGACATCCCGGCGGCGCTGGCCCGGGAGAAGGAGCGGCACCCGGGGATCTCCTACACGTACGGCCGTCCGCTGGGCCCGCACCCGGCGCTGCTGAACGTGCTGGGGCGGCGGCTGGACGAGGCGCTGGGCGGCGCGCGCACGCCCGAGGAGCCGGCCGACGTGACCGTCCTGCTCGTCGGGCGCGGCTCGACCGACCCGGACGCCAACGCCGAGGTGCACAAGGCGGCCCGCCTGCTGTGGGAGGGCCGCGGGTACGCCGGTGTGGAGACCGCGTTCGTGTCGCTGGCGGCGCCGGACGTGCCGAGCGGGCTCGACCGGTGCCTCAGGCTCGGCGCGCGGCGGATCGTCGTCCTGCCCTACTTCCTGTTCACCGGGATCCTGCCGGACCGGGTGCGGCACCAGACCGAGGAGTGGGCGGCCGGGCACCCGGAGGTCGAGGTGCGGTCGGCGGACGTCATCGGGCCCGAGCCGGAGCTGCTGGACCTGGTGATGGAACGGTACGCGGAGGCCGTCAAGGGTGATCTGCGGATGAACTGCGACTCGTGCGTGTACCGGATCGCGCTGCCCGGCTTCGAGGACAAGGTGGGGCAGCCGCAGCAGCCGCACTTCCACCCCGACGACGAGGGCCACGACCACGGTCACCACCATCACGGAGGGCACGCGCATTCCCATGCACACTGACGGGCACGACCTGCGGCACCACGGGGACGCGGAGGTGCGCGACGACGGCTCGGCGCTGGTCGACCTCGCCGTCAACGTCCGCGCGGACACGCCCCCGGCGTGGCTGCGCGAGCACGTCGCCGCGTCCCTGACCGGGCTCGCGGCCTACCCCGACGGCCGGGCCGCGCGGGCGGCGGTGGCGGCGCGGCACGGGCTGCCGGTCGAGCGGGTGCTGCTGACGGCGGGTGCGGCGGAGGCGTTCGTGCTGCTGGCCCGCGCCCTGAAGGTCCGTCGGCCGGTCGTGGTGCACCCCCAGTTCACCGAGCCGGAGGCCGCGCTGCGGGACGCGGGGCACAGCGTCGACCGGGTGCTGCTGCGGGAGGAGGACGGCTTCCGGCTCGATCCGGCGGCCGTCCCCGAGGACGCCGATCTGGTGGTGATCGGCAACCCGACGAACCCGACGTCGGTACTGCATCCCGCCGCCGCGGTCGCCGGGCTCGCCCGGCCCGGGCGGACGCTGGTCGTCGACGAGGCGTTCATGGACGCGGTGCCGGGCGAGCGCGAGGCCCTGGCCGGGCGGACGGACGTGCCCGGTCTGGTGGTGCTGCGCAGCCTGACGAAGACGTGGGGGCTGGCGGGGCTGCGCATCGGATACGTCCTCGCCGCGCCGGACACCATCGGCGAAC
The DNA here is from genome assembly GCF_040682975.1 of Streptomyces sp. NPDC051051. Taxonomy (NCBI): domain Bacteria; kingdom Bacillati; phylum Actinomycetota; class Actinomycetes; order Kitasatosporales; family Streptomycetaceae; genus Streptomyces; species Streptomyces sp. NPDC051051. Next base: position 16,376 of record NZ_JBFBCB010000034.1, on the reverse strand, counting down.
TGGAGCGGGCCCAGCCGCTGTGGCCGGTGTCCACGCCCGCGCTGGCGGCGGCTCAGGCCTGCGTGTCGCCGCGGGCGCTGTCCGAGGCGGCGCGGGCGGCGGACCGGGTGGCTGCCGACCGGGCGCATCTCGTGGCCGGGCTGGCGCGGTTCGCGGGGGCCGGCGTGCGGGTGGCGGGGCCCGCGGAGGGGCCGTTCGTGCTGGTGCGGGTGCCCGCGGCGGCGGCGGTGCGGCGGGAGCTGCGTGCCCTCGGGTACGCCGTGCGGCGCGGGGACACGTTTCCCGGGCTGGGTGAGGACTGGCTGCGGGTCGCGGTGCGGGACCGCGGGACGGTGGACGGGTTCCTGCAGGCGGTGGGGACGGTGCTGGGGGCGGCGGGGTGACGCCGGGGGGTGTTCCGCCCCCGCCGCCCCTTCCCGACCCGAACCCGGGGGCTCCGCCCCCCCGGACCCCCGGCCTGTGCCCACCCGACTCGGTGGGGCGGACGGCGGCGGGGGCGGCCTCCGGTCCTCAGCGGCGGCGCCGCGCCAGGGCCACCGCTCCCCCGCCCGCCGCCAGCAGGGCGACCGCGCCGCCCGCGAGGTACGGCGTCATCGAGCTGCCGCCCGTCTCGGCGAGCCCGGCCTCCGCGGGAGCGCCCTGCACCTTGACGTCCCCGACCGGCTCGGCCGGCTCGGCACCCGGCGGAGCCTCCCCGCGCGGCGCCGCGGGCACCTCGCAGGTGGCCTCGGCCAGCGTCACCGTGCCCGTCACCTCGGCGACGTTGAGGTTCAACGGGTCGATGGAGACGGTGAGTCGCAGCGCCGTCGCGGCGGCGGTGCGCGACGTCGTCTCGTGCCGCGCGAGGTCCAGCCGGACCTCTCCCACCCCCGGCACCTTCACGTCGGTGGGCCCACCCGCCGACACCGTCACCCGCTTGCCGAGGACGGTCACCGCGCCGACCGGGCGGGAGGTGGCGACCGGCGTCTTCCCGGCCTCGCAGACGGCCCGGGAGGAGACGGCCTCGATCTCGACGAGGGAGAGCAGCGGCAGCCCGGGAACGTGCAGCCTGGCGTGGGCGAGCCGGGTGGAGGCCTCGGCCCTGCCCTTGTCGACCGTCGCCTCCGCCTCGGCCACGTCCGCGCGCAGCACGCTGAAGGGACGGCCGCCGTCGACGCCGTCGAGTTCGGCCGTCAGCGCGGTCTTCCGGGCGCTCTGCGGCGCCCGCACCTCGTTGAGGGAGACGGTGAGGGGCACGTCGACGGTCTTGTCGAGCAGGGCCACGTCGAGGCCGGTGCGCAGCACCACGGCGCTCGCGCTCCCCTCCTCGGTCGCGTGGACGGCGGGCGCGCCGGCCAGCGCCGCCGGACCGGCGGCGAGGGCGGTGGCGGCCAGCACGGTGGCGCAACGGCGTGCGGGCATGCGGAAGTGGTAGCCGTTCAAGGTGTGGGACCCCCAGAGAGAAAGCTTGGGACCTCGAAAGGATGTCGCACCGCCGCCCGTTCGACAGGGCCCCGGCACGGTTTCACCCCAACGTGGCACACCCGTACACGTCTTCGATCGGTTCAGCCCACGATCCGCCCGTTCAGCACCACCCGTGCCGGTGTTCCGAGCACCCGTACGTCCGTGCGCGGGTCCTGTGCGTAGACGACCAGGTCGGCCGGGGCGCCCTCGGTCAGCGCGGGGCGGCCGAGCCAGCTGCGGGCGGACCAGGTCGCCGCGGCCAGGGCCGCCACCGGGGGGATGCCCGCCTTCACCAGTTCCGCCACCTCGGCGGCGACCAGGCCGTGCGGCAGGGAGCCGCCCGCGTCGGTGCCGACGAAGACCGGGATGCCGGCGTCGTAGGCGTTGCGGACGGTGTCGTAGCGGCGGGCGTGGAGGCGGCGCATGTGGGCGGACCAGGTGGGGTACTTGGTCTCGCCGCCGGCCGCGAGCCGCGGGAACGTCGCGATGTTCACCAGGGTCGGGACGATCGCGACGCCGCGGGAGGCGAACAGGGGGACGAGGTCGTCGGTGAGGCCCGTGGCGTGTTCGATGCAGTCGATGCCCGCTTCGACCAGATCGCGCAGGGACGACTCGGCGAAGCAGTGCGCCGTCACCCTGGCGCCCAGGCGGTGCGCCTCACCGATCGCCGCCGCCACGGCGTCCCGTGGCCAGCACGGCGCCAGGTCGCCCGTCCCGCGGTCGATCCAGTCGCCGACCAGTTTCACCCAGCCGTCGCCGCGCCGGGCCTCCCGGCCCACGTACGCGACGAGGTCGGCCGGCTCGATCTCGTGGGCGTAGCCGCGGATGTAGCGGTGGGTCCTGGCGATGTGCCGGCCCGCCCTGATGATCTTCGGGAGGTCCTCGCGGTCGTCGACCCAGCGGGTGTCGGAGGGGGAGCCGGCGTCGCGGATCAGCAGGGTCCCGGCGTCGCGGTCGGTGAGCGCCTGCTTCTCGGCGGCGTCGGCGTCGACCGGCCCGTGGGCGCCGAGGCCGACGTGGCAGTGGGCGTCGACCAGGCCGGGCAGGGCCCAGCCGGCCACCGTGCGGATGTCACGGGCGCCGGCGGGACGGTCGTAGGAGACCCTCCCGTCGATCACCCACAGTTCGTCGCGGACCTGGTCCTCGTCCGGTCCGGCGAGGACCCTGCCCTTCACGTGCAGCACCGTGTCGTCGCTCATGCACGGCACCTTAGTCAGGCGTCGCCGCCCACCTGGTCCGAGGTCTCCTCCTCCACGTCGGCCATCGCCGGGTCGAGGAGGCGGGAGAGGAAGTGGCGGGTGCGTTCGTGGCGGGGGGCGCCGATGACCTGCGCGGGGGCGCCGTCCTCGACGATCACGCCGCCGTCCATGAAGACGACCCGGTCGGCGACCTCGCGGGCGAAGGTCATCTCGTGGGTGACGACCATCATGGTCATGCCCTCGTTGGCGAGCATGCGCATGACCGCGAGGACGTCGCCGACCAGTTCGGGGTCGAGCGCCGACGTGGGCTCGTCGAACAGCATCACCTGGGGGCCCATCGCCAGCGCGCGGGCGATGGCCACGCGCTGCTGCTGGCCGCCGGAGAGGGACGACGGGTAGGCGGTCGCCTTCTCCGACAGGCCGACCCGCTCCAGGTTCTCGGCGGCGACCCGGGCCGCCTCCGCCTTCCCGCGGCGCAGGACCCGGCGCTGCGGCAGCGTCAGGTTCTCGGTCACCGTCAGGTGCGGGAAGAGGTTGAACTGCTGGAATACCATGCCGATGCGGCGGCGGGCGGCGTCGATGTCGACGTCGGGGTCGGTCAGTTCGACGCCGCCGACGACCACCTGGCCCTTGCTGGGCTCCTCCAGGAGGTTCACGCAGCGCAGCAGGGTCGACTTGCCCGAGCCGGACGGGCCGATGACGCACACGACCTCGCCCCGGCCGATCTTCAGGTCGATGCCGCGCAGCACCTCGTTGTCGCCGAACGACTTGTGCAGAGCGCGGACTTCGATCTCCGGTCGGCTCATTTCACGGCCTCCTGGGCCTTCGCCTCCATACGGCGCACGACGAAGCCGAGCGGGATCGTCACCAGCAGGTAGCACAGGCCGGCGACGAGGATGGGGGTGGAGTTGGCGGTGGTACTGGCCAGGTCGCGGCCGTACTTGGACAGTTCGCGCTCCTCCAGGGTGACGCCGAGGAACAGCACCAGCGAGGAGTCCTTGAACAGCAGGACCAGCTCGTTGGTGAGCGGCGGGAGGATGATGCGGAAGGCCTGCGGGATGATGATCGAGACCATCGCGCGGGCGGGTGAGAAGCCCAGGGAGCGGGCCGCCTCCATCTGCCCCTTGGGCACCGCCTGGATGCCCGCGCGGATGGTCTCGGCCATGTACGCCGCCGCCACCAGGCCGAGGGCCAGGGCGACCTTGCCGTACGTGCCGCCGACGATCTCCGTGCCGGGGAAGGCCAGCGGCACGGCCACACCGATGAAGATGAAGATCAGCAGGGCGGGCAGGCCGCGGAAGATCTCGATGTAGATGCCGGCGAGCCAGCGGTAGGGGCCGACGGAGGACAGCCGCATCAGTGCGATGACCATGCCGAGGGCCAGCCCGACGAGGAAGCCGGACAGTGTGTAGAGCACGGTGTTCTTCAGCGCCAGCGTGATGACGTCCGGGAACATCCGCTCGGCGATGTCCGCCTGTGCGAACTGGTTCTTCAGCCGGCCCCAGTCCGCCGAGAGCGCGAACGCGACCAGGGCGGCGACGAAGACGACGTACTGGACACCGCGCGACAGCCTGCGCTTCTGGGTCCGCGTCAGCCCCTTGCGCCGGGGCGGGGCTTCGAGCTCGGTGGCGTCGCTCATGAGGCGGACGGGGAGGCCGCGGCGGCGTCGTACGGGCCGATCCACTGCTCGTAGAGCTTCTTGTACGTGCCGTCGGCCTTGGCGTCGGCGATCGCCTTGTTGATGGCCGCCGCCAGCTTCGTGTTGCCCTTCTTCACCGTGAAGCCGTACTGCTCGCCGGTGTTGAGGTTGTCGACGACCTCGAAGGCGTCCGCGTTGGCCTTGTCCTTCAGCCAGCCCTGGACGACCGGGTAGTCGATGACGACGGCCTTGACCTGGCCGGTGCGCAGACCGTTGAGGACGGCGTCGGAGGACTCGAAGGAGACCGGGTCGAAGCCCTGCTTGGTCACGTAGTCCTCGCCGGTGGTCTGCGCCTGCGCGCCGAGCTTGACGTTCTTGGACTTGATCTCGGCGAGGGAGTTCACCCCGGCGTCCTTGTCGACCAGGACGGCCTGCGTGGCGTCGAAGTAGGGGTCGGAGAAGTCGACGTTCTTCTTGCGCTCCTCGGTGATGGTCATGCCGGCCGCGGCCAGGTCGCACTCGCCGGAGTTGAGGAAGGCGCCGGTCTTGAAGTTCTCGAAGGGCGTGTCGCGGATCTCCTGCTTGACGCCCAGGTCCTTCGCCACCAGGTCGATCAGGGAGACGTCGAAGCCCTGCACCTTGCCGTCGATCTCCGACTGGAACGGCGGGTAGGGCAGGTGGGTGCAGGTGGTGAGCTGACCCGCCTTGACCAGCTCCACACCGCCCGCGGCGGTCTTGGAGCCGCTGCCGCCGTCGTCGCTGGAGGTACAGGCGGCCACGAGCATGAGCCCGGCCGTAGCGGTGGTGGCGGCCAGGACACGGGTGCGACGCCCGAGGAGCGTGTTCACGGCGGGCCTTCCTGTGGGGGAACTGTAGGTTCCGATTATAAGGAGAAGTTTGAGGCTCTCAAATCAAACCCTTGGCAGCCGGGTTCTTCGGCCTAAGAAGTCGCCGGTCCGGGGGGTGGGGGTCACGTTGGTTACCCTCGTCACCACTACCCCGTGAGTGAAGAGAGCACCGCCGTGACGCACCCCTTCCTGGATCTCGCTCCGCTGACCGCCGCCCGGTTCGCCTCCGTCGAGGACCGGGTGGCCCGGCTGCTGGACACCCGACAGGACGTCGTGATCACCCAGGGTGAGGCGCTGCTGCCGCTGGAGGGCGCGATCCGCGGAACGGCCGGGCCGGGCACGACCGCGCTGAACGTGATCACCGGCCCGTACGGGCAGACCTTCGGGGACTGGCTGCGCGACTGCGGCGCCACCGTGATCGATCTCGCGGTGCCCTTCCACACGGCGGTCACCGCCGAGCAGATCCGTGCGGCCTTCGCCGAGCACCCCGGGATCGACTTCGTGTCGCTGGTGCACGCCGAGGCCGCCACCGGCAACACCAATCCGGTCGCGGAGATCGGCGAGGTGGTGAAGGAGCACGGCGCGCTGTTCTACCTGGACGCCGTGGCCTCCGTGGGCGCCGAACCGGTGCTGCCGGACGCCTGGGGCGTGGACCTGTGCGTGATCGGCGCACAGAAGGCGATGGGCGGGCCGGCGGGCGTGTCGGCGGTGTCGGTGAGCGAGCGGGCGTGGGCCCGGATGGCCGCCAACCCGCGGGCGCCGCGCCGCTCCTACCTGTCGCTGCTGGACTGGAAGGAGCGGTGGATCGACGGCGGCCGCAGGACCCTGCTGCACGCGCCGGCGCAGCTGGAGATGCTGGCGCTCGAGGCGTGCGTGGAGCGGATCGAGGCGGAGGGGCTGCAGACCGTGATGGCCCGGCACGCGTCCGCCGCCGCCGCGACCCGCGCGGGGGCGCTGGCGCTGGGCGGCGGGCTGGAGCCGTACGTGCACGAGGCCCGCGAGGCGGCGCCCGTGGCCACGACGCTCAGGGCGCCGTCGGGCGTCGTGGCCACGGAGCTGGTGACGCGGGCGCTGGCGGGCGACCCCGCGGTGCCGCTGGCCGCGGGCGGGGGCGCGCTGGCCAAGGAGATGATCCGGGTCAACCACTACGGGGCGGACGCGACGCCGGGCGCGGTCCGCGGCAGTCTCACGGCCCTGGGCGCGGCACTCGCGGAGAGGGGCCTGGACGTGGACCTGACGGGCGCGCTGCGAGCGGCGGAGCAGGCCTGGCGGTGAGGTCCGCGCAGCGGTACCGGCGGCGAGAGTGCCGTCGGGGCGGGGCGACCGGGAGGGGGACGGCCGGGTCGCGTCCGTGACCGGGCCGGCGGTGGCGCCTGCCGTGCTCGCGGCATGACCACCCTTTCCGACGGCCGCCCGTCCCCCTGATGACCGGTGACGAGCGGGCCATGCTCGACAGCCGGCTCGACTTCCACCGCGCGACCCTGGAACGGAAGCGCGCGGGCCTGGAGGACACCGGGCGGATCGCCGACGGGCCGGTGGCGGGCGCGGAGGTCGGTCTGCGCCGGGTGCTGATCCATCTCATCGAGGAATACGCGCGGCACAACGGTCACGCGGACATTCTGCGGGAGCGGATCGACGAAGTCACCGGAGCCCGAATACCCGCAATTGCGGCCCTTTTCCTCTCGCTTTCCTCCAGCCCCTTTCTCGGACCTTTCCCCAGGTAGCTTTCCGGGGTTCTTCTGCCCGAATCCCCAGGGCTTAAACACGGGGATTTTTCGAGCGCATTACGAACGCGTGACGCATTGCACAGGAGTGGCCTTATGTCCCGTTATGCACGGTTCATAACGGGACAGATCGGAAGATGATCACGAGGGCATCACCGAACCATCGCCACCTCTCCATGCATTTTTTAATTTCCCTCGGTAAGTTCCATCCGCATGACTGCCACACAAGCAGACCTGCGGATCGACCGCCCTTCGGTGGCGGACGGGGCCGCTCTCTGGCGTATTGCGAAGGAATCCGGGACCCTCGATCTGAACTCCTCCTACAGCTATCTGCTGTGGTGCCGGGACTTCGCCGACACCTCCGCGGTGGCGCGCACCGAGAGCGGCGAACCGGTCGGATTCGTCACCGGATACGTCCGCCCCGAGGCGCCGCGGACGCTGCTCGTCTGGCAGGTGGCGGTCGCCGACGCGTACCGCGGCCGCGGCCTGGCCGCCGCGCTGCTCGACGCGCTGACCGCCCGACTGGTCGCCGAGCGCCCCCTCGCCACCGTCGAGACCACGATCACCCCGGGCAACACCGCCTCGGAGCGGCTGTTCACCTCCTACGCCGCCCGGCACGGCGCGGACGTCACCCGTGAGGTCCTGTTCGGCACCGACCTGTTCCCGGACGGCCCCCACGACCCCGAAGTGCTCTACCACATCGGCCCGTTGACCTCCGCCTGAGCCACCTCCCCCGGCAGCACGCGACCCCGGCCGCACGAGAACCCGCGTCGCCGGCCTCCACACGACTCCCCCTCCGCACGACTCCCACCGCATCGAGGAGCGTTTCGCCGTGACCATCACCCAGCCCGACCTCAGCGTGTTCGAGACCCTGGAGTCGGAGGTGCGCAGCTACTGCCGCGGCTGGCCCGTCGTCTTCGACCGGGCTCAGGGCAGCCGCATGCACGACGAGGACGGCCACTCCTACCTCGACTTCTTCGCCGGCGCCGGGTCGCTCAACTACGGCCACAACAACCCGGTGCTGAAACGGGCGCTGATCGATTACCTGATGCGCGACGGCGTCACCCACGGCCTCGACATGTCCACCGTCGCCAAGCGGACCTTCCTCCAGACCTTCCAGGACCTGGTGCTGCGGCCGCGCGACCTGCCGTACAAGGTCATGTTCCCGGGCCCGACGGGCACCAACGCCGTGGAGTCGGCGCTGAAGCTGGCCCGCAAGGTGAAGGGACGCGAGGCGATCGTCTCCTTCACCAACGCCTTCCACGGCATGTCGCTCGGCTCGCTCGCCGTCACCGGGAACGCCTTCAAGCGGGCCGGCGCGGGCGTCCCGCTGGTGCACGGCACACCGATGCCCTTCGACAACTACTTCGACGGCCAGGTCCCGGACTTCCTGTGGTTCGAGCGGCTCCTGGAGGACCAGGGCTCCGGACTCAACAAGCCGGCCGCCGTGATCGTCGAGACGGTGCAGGGCGAGGGCGGCATCAACGTGGCCCGCCCGCAGTGGCTGCGGGCGCTGGCCGAGCTGTGCGGGCGGCAGGACATGCTGCTGATCGTCGACGACATCCAGATGGGATGCGGCCGCACCGGCGCCTTCTTCTCCTTCGAGGAGGCGGGCATCACCCCCGACATCGTCACCGTGTCCAAGTCCATCAGCGGCTACGGCCTGCCCATGTCGCTGTGCCTGTTCAAGCCCGAGCTGGACGTGTGGGAGCCGGGCGAGCACAACGGCACCTTCCGCGGCAACAACCCGGCCTTCGTCACCGCCACCGCCGCGCTGGAGACCTACTGGGCCGACGGATCCGCGATGGAGAAGCAGACCCGTCGGCGCGGCGAGCAGGTCGAGCAGGGGCTGATCTCGATCGCCGAGGAGAACCTCGCCGACATCAAGGAGTACCGGGGCCGCGGCCTGGTGTGGGGCCTGGAGTTCCACGACAAGGGGCGGGCCGCACGGGTGGCGCAGCGCGCCTTCGAACTCGGTCTGCTGATCGAGACGTCCGGGCCCGAGAGCGAGGTCGTCAAGCTGCTGCCGGCGCTCACCGTCACACCCGAGGAGCTGGACGAGGGCATGAGCGTCCTCGCCCGCGCCGTACGCGAAACCGCCTGACGGACTGCCTGGCAAACCGTCACCGACCCCTATCCAGGAGGCATCGCACCACCGTGATCGTCCGTTCGTTCAAGGAACTCGAAGGCACCGACCGGCATGTGAAGGCGGCGTCCGGCACCTGGGAGAGCAAGCGCATCGTCCTCGCCAAGGAGAGGGTCGGCTTCTCGCTGCACGAGACCGTCCTGTACGCCGGCACGGAGACGTCGATGTGGTACGCGAACCACGTCGAGGCCGTCGTCTGCGTGGAGGGCGAGGCCGAACTCACCGACCACGAGACCGGGCTGACGCACACCGTCACGCCCGGGACCATGTACCTCCTCGACGGCCACGAGCGCCACACGCTCCGCGTCAAGGAGGACTTCCGATGCATCTGCGTGTTCAACCCGCCCGTCACCGGACGGGAGGACCACGACGAGAACGGCGTCTATCCCCTGCTCACCGAGCCCGAGGAGGTCTGACATCCCCATGACCACCGTCACCGGCACCACCGTCACCGATCTCTACCCCAGCCGCGGCACCACCGAGGTGACCGTCCCCCGCCAGGACCCGGTCGTCTGGGGCGCCCCGGACGCGCCCGGCCCGTTCGAGCCGCTCGATCTCCAGTCGTTCGAGCGGGACGGCTTCGCCACCGTCGACCAGCTCCTCACCGACGACGAGGTCGCCGTCTACAAGCGGGAGTTGGACCGGCTGGTGACCGACCCGGCGATCCGGTCCGACGACCGGTCGATCGTGGAGCCGAGGTCGAAGGAGATCCGGTCCGTCTTCGAGGTGCACCGGATCAGCGAGGTCTTCGCCCGGCTGGTGCGCGACGAGCGGGTCGTCGGGCGGGCCCGCCAGCTCCTCGGCTCGGACGTGTACGTCCACCAGTCGCGCATCAACGTCAAGCCCGGCTTCGGCGCCTCCGGCTTCTACTGGCACTCCGACTTCGAGACCTGGCACGCCGAGGACGGCCTGCCCCGGATGCGGACGGTGTCCGTCTCGATCGCGCTGACCGAGAACCACGACACCAACGGCGGCCTGATGATCATGCCGGGTTCGCACAAGACGTTCCTGGGCTGCGCCGGCGCCACGCCGAAGGACAACTACAAGCAGTCGCTCCAGATGCAGGACGCGGGCACGCCCTCCGACGAGGCGCTGACCGAGATGGCGTCCGCGCACGGCATCAAGCTGTTCACGGGACGCGCCGGTTCGGCGACCTGGTTCGACTGCAACTGCATGCACGGGTCAGGCGACAACATCACGCCGTTCCCGCGCAGCAACGTCTTCATCGTGTTCAACAGCGTGGAGAACGCCGCGGTGGAGCCGTTCGCGGCGCCGGTGCGGCGGCCCGAGTTCATCGGCGCCCGCGACTTCACGCCGGTGCGCTGAACACACCCGCCGGGGCGCCCGGGGGGTGCTCAGCCCGACAGCACGTCCAGCAGCCGGTCCACGTCCGCCGCCGTGTTGAACAGGTGGAAGGCCGCGCGCAGGTTGCCGGCACGGTTGGAGACCTCGATGCCCGCGCGGCTCAGCTCCGGCTGCCGGACGCCGAGGCCGGGCACCGAGACGATCGCCGAACCGGGTGCGGGCACGGGCTCGTGGCCGAGTGCCGCGAGCCCGGCCCGGAACCGGTCCGCGAGGGCCAGGTCGTGGGCCTGTACGGCGGCGACCCCGAGTTCCTCGATCAGGTCGAGGGACCGGCGCAGCCCCGCGTAGGTGAACAGGGCGTGGCTCAGGTCGAACCGCCGTGCCGAGTGGGCGAGTTCGGCGACCGGGCCGTAGCAGCTGTCCCACGGCACCTCGGCGGCCACCCAGCCGGCCAGCAGCGGGGTGAGTCCGCCGAAGTCCTCCGGGACCACGAGGAAGGCGGCCCCGTGCGGGCCGAGCAGCCACTTGAAGGAGACGGAGACGGAGTAGTCGTACGCGCCGGCGTCCATCGGCAGCCAGCCGGCGGACTGGGAGAAGTCGACGTAGGTGCGCGCTCCATGGGTACGGGCCGCCTCGCGCAGGGCGGGCAGGTCCGCGATCCGTCCGTCGGCGGACTGGGCGGCGCTGACCGCGACGAGCGCGGTGCCGGGGCGGACGGCCTCGGCGATCCGCTCCAGCGGGACCGCGCGGACCTTGAGGTCGCCGCGGGCGTGGAACGGGTTCAGCACCGAGGTGAAGTCGTCCTCGGCGGTGAGGACCTCGGCGCCGGCCGGCAGTGAGGCGGCGATCACGCCGGTGTGCGCGGCGACCGAGGCACCGGTCGCGACCCGGCCCACGGGGACGCCGGCCAGCCGGGCGTACGCCGCGCGGCTGGCCTCCACGTCCTCGTAGAGCGGGGTCAGCGGCCTGCCCTCGGCCCGCAGCAGCGCCGCCTCGTGCAGGGCGGTGACGGTACGGGCGGGCAGCAGGCCGTTGCTCGCGGTGTTGAGGTAGGTGTTCTTCGGGGCGAACTCGGTGCGGACGAGGGTCTCGAAGGTCTCCATGACCCCACTCTGCGGTGCCGCGAAGTCGAAGTCCATGGCGAATTCTTGCGCGGTTTCCCCAAGGAACGCTTATGAGTCGGCCGTCAGCTGGGCTTTCGTGCCCGGTCACCGCCCGTCTCAGTGCTGCGGTACCGCGCATCCGTCCGGGCCGCAGGCCTCGGCTTCGCCCTGGTCGACGAGCTGGAGCGGGGAGCGCTCGCCCCAGGCCCGGGTGAGGGCCTGGGTGAAGACCTCGGCGGGCTGGGCGCCGGAGACGCCGTACGTGCGGTCGAGGACGAAGAAGGGCACGCCGTTCGCGCCGAGCCGGGCGGCCTCGCGTTCGTCGGCGCGGACCTCGTCGGCGTAGGCGTCCGGGTCGGCGAGGACCGCGCGCGCCTCGTCGGCGTCGAGGCCGGCCTCGGCGGCCAGTTCCACGAGCCGTTCGTCGCCCTCGCCGAACAGGGACCGCTCCTCGGCGAAGTTGGCCCGGTACAGGAGCTGGACCAGCTCGTCCTGGCGGCCCCGCTCCTTGGCGAGGTGCAGCAGCCGGTGCATGTCGAAGGTGTTGCCGTGGTCGCGCCCGCGGGTGCGGTAGTCGAGGCCCTCGGCGGCGGCCTGGGCGCCGAGGTTGTCCTCGCCGGCCTGGGCCTGGGCCTCGCTCATGCCGTACTTCTTGGTGAGCATGGCCAGCACGGGCTGGACGTCGCCCTTCGCGCGGCCGGGGTCCAGCTCGAAGGAGCGGTGCACGACCTCGACCTGGTCACGGTGCGGGAAGGCGTCGAGCGCCTTCTCGAAGCGGGCCTTGCCCACGTAGCACCACGGGCAGGCGATGTCGCTCCAGATCTCGACGCGCATGTCTCGGCTCTCTCCAGGTCGTGCGGGTACGGAGACTCCCTCCGGCGCGTAGGTGAACGTTCAAACGGTTCGGCTCATTCCCCGTCCACCGGGAACCGCGGGAAGAGGTGGTGGTCACCTTCCACGGGCGGGTTCGCCGGGTCCGGGAACCAGCTCCGACGTGCGGAGAAGCCCTGGGCGCGCCGGTTGCCGACGTGCACGTCCGGCAGTGCCGCGCGCCCTTGCCGTCGGCGCGCCGCTGCCGCACGCACGCCGTGTGCGGCGCGGCGAGGGCCCGCGCCCCGGCGGGCACGGCGGTGCGGATCACTCGTCCTGCGGCCGCTCGGTCACCGATCACGTCACGGAGGACGTGCCGTCCGCCGCTCCGGTTCCGGAACGGCGGACGGGCCCCGGAGCGGACCCCGGAGCGCCCCGGTCAGCTGCCGTCGCGGATGTCGTCCGGCCACTTCGGCCGGAACTCCAGGTGGTCGTAGGTGACGACGCACCCCTGCCCCATCGGCGCCTGCGCCATGAAGCCGACCAGGGCCGCGCCCGTCTGCGTCTCGTCGCCCAGCGTGAACAGCCGGACGAAGATCCACCGCTTGCCGTCGCGGGAGGCGTGGAAGGCGAACGCCCGGCCGGTCCTGCTCACCCGGAGCCAGACCGAACTGCCTTCCACGGTGAAGGAGTTGGCGTCGTCGGAGTGGCCGCGGGTGACCACCGTGCAGACGGTGGGCACGTCCGGGGAGTACTCCAGGCAGAGCTTGGCCCAGGCCCGTTCGCCGACGTGGACGTAGAGCACCCCGGCGTCGAAGGCGCCGTTGAAGCCGACGGTCACCCGGGCGATGAGCTGGAAGTCGCCCTCGGGCGCCCCCAGCAGCCGGGGTGCGTCGGCGGCCGGGTCCAGCGCCTCCGCGGTGGGCGGCACGAACCGGTCCTGGCGGGGACCGGCCCATGCGGTGAGGACCCCGTCCTCGTGGCTCCAGTGCCCGTCGGGCCCGTAGGTGCGCAGCGGAAAGGGCAGTTCGGGCAGTTCGAGGTCCATGCGCGGAGTTTTCCAGATCCTTCTGTCGCCCGGGCTCTCACCCGGTGCCGGTCAGCGTTCGAGGTGGTTGTTGAAGCGCCGCGGCAGCCCGAGCGGGTTGTCGTCGCGCAGCTCGGGCGGCAGCAGGGCCTCGGGGGCGTTCTGGTAGGCGACCGGGCGCAGCCAGCGCTCGATGGCCGTGCCGCCCACGGAGGTGGAGGTGGAGGTGGTCGCCGGGTAGGGGCCGCCGTGGTGCTGTGCGGGGGCCACCGCGACACCGGTCGGCCAGCCGTTGACGAGCACGCGGCCCGCGAGCGGGGTGAGTTCGGCGAGGATCTCGGCGCCGCGGCCCTCGCCGGCGGCCTCGTGCGTCGACAGGTGCACGGTCGCGGTGAGGTTGCCGGGGAGCCGCGAGAGGACGGACCGCGCCTGGTCGTCGTCGTCGTAGCGCGCCACCACGGTCACCGGGCCGAAGCACTCCTCCAGGAGCAGGTCGTACGCCCCCTCCTCGGTGAGCTTCTCGGCCGGAACCGTCAGGAAGCCCGCGCTCACGGTGTGCTCGCCGCCAGCTCCGGGGGTGACCGGCGTCTCGACCGCGGGCAGCTGCGCCCGCTCGGTGACGCCGGCGAGGAAGTTGTCGCGCATGCGGTGGTCGAGCAGGACGCCCGCGTCGGTGTCGCTGACCGCGTCGGTCAGGGACTTCACGAGGCCGTCGCCGGCCGCGCCGGACGGCACCAGGACCAGGCCCGGCTTCACGCAGAACTGTCCGACGCCCAGCGTCATGGAGCCGGCGAGGCCGGTCCCGATGGCCTCCGCGCGCTCGGCGGCGGCGGCCTCGGTCACGACGACCGGGTTGAGCGAGCCCAGCTCGCCGTGGAAGGGGATCGGCACGGGCCGTGCGGCCGCCGCGTCGAACAGCGCGCGGCCGCCCCGGATGGACCCGGTGAAGCCGGCGGCGGCGATCAGCGGGTGCTTGATCAGCTCGACGCCCGCCTCGAAGCCGTGCACGAGACCGAGCACGTCGCCGGGAATGCCGTGCTCGGCGGCGGCCCGGCGGACCACCTTGGCGACCAGCTCGGAAAGGCCCGGGTGGTCGGGGTGGGACTTGACGACGACCGGGTTGCCCGCGGCCAGCGCGCTCGCGGTGTCGCCGCCGACGACGGAGAACGCGAAGGGGAAGTTGGACGCCGAGTACACGGCGACGACGCCCAGCGGCACCTTGTAGCGGCGCAGGTCGGGCACGGGCGGGGTCGCAGTGTCGTCGGGGTGGTTGATGACGACGTCGAGGAAGGCGCCCTCCTCGACGATGTCGGCGAAGGCGCGCAACTGGTAGCAGGTGCGGGCGAGCTCGCCGGTCAGCCGGACCGGGCCGAGAGCGGTCTCGGCGTCGGCCACCTCGACGAGCTGGTCCCTGGCCGCCTCCAGCCGGTCCGCGGCGGTGCGCAGGAAGGCCGTGCGGACGGCGCGGTCGGCGAGGGCCACGCGCGTGCCATGCGCGGCGCGGACGACGGAGTCCACCTCCTGGGCCGTGGCCTCCACCGCAACCTGTTCACGCTGCTTCCCGGTTCGGGGGTCGACACTCCAGACTGGTGCTGCTGCCACCGCGGGTCCCTCCACGTTCGTCGCCGCATCGCAATGCCGCTGTCCTTACCTCACCACCAGGGACGTTCGATATACTGAACGCTGTCTCTGATGATGAATATGCTGTCGGAGACTATTTCCCGTCGAACGAAGGGGTCAAGGGCGATGTCGGCTGGCGAGACGGGGGGCGGGGCGCAGGTCAAGTCCGCGGTGCGGACGGTTGAACTGCTCGAATACTTCGCCGGCCGCCCCGGAATGCACTCCCTCGCGTCGGTCCAGGAGGCCGTCGGCTATCCCAAGTCCAGCCTCTACATGCTGCTCCGCACGCTGGTGGAGCTGGGCTGGGTGGAGACGGACGCGACGGGCACGCGGTACGGCATCGGCGTACGGGCGCTGCTGGTCGGCACCTCCTACATCGACGGCGACGAGGTGGTCGCGGCCGCCCGCCCCACGCTGGACCGGTTGTCGGACGACACCACCGAGACGATCCACCTGGCACGGCTGGACGGCACCAACGTGGTGTACCTCGCCACCCGCCAGTCGCAGCACTACCTGCGCCCCTTCACCCGGGTCGGGCGCCGGCTGCCCGCCCACTCCACCTCCCTCGGCAAGGCGCTGCTGAGCACCTGCACCGACGAGCAGGTCCGCAAGCTGCTCCCGGAGACGCTGCCCGCGCTGACCGAGCACACCATCACCGACCGCGAGAAGCTCATCGAGGAGCTGCACCAGGTCCGCGAGCAGGGCTTCGCCGTGGACCGGGAGGAGAACACGCTGGGGCTGCGCTGCTTCGGCGTCGCGATCCCGTACCGCACCCCCGCGCGCGACGCGATCAGCTGCTCGGTGCCGGTGGCCCGGCTGACGCCCGCGCACGAGCAGCTGGTGAAGGACGCGCTGTTCGACGCGCGCGACCGGCTGACCCTGGCGACCCGTAGGCTCTGAGACATGCAGATCGCCCTGCGCCCGGTCCACGACAGCGATCTGCCGGTGTTCTACCGGCAGATGAACGACCCCGAGTCCCTGCGGATGGCCGCGTTCACCCCGGAGGACCCGGCCGGCCGGGACGCCTTCGACGCCCGCTGGAGACGGATCCGCGCCTCCGCCGACGTGGTGCGCGCGATCCTGGCCGACGGCGACGTGGTGGGCAGCGCGGCGGTCTACGGCGAACCGGGCGAGCGCGAGGTCACGTACTGGGTGGACCGCTCCCACTGGGGGCGCGGCATCGCCACGGCCGCACTGCGGGCGCTCCTCGCCGAGGTCGCCGAACGCCCGCTGTACGCGCGCGCGGCCGACGACAACGCCGGCTCCCGGCGCGTCCTGGAGAAGTGCGGCTTCCGGGTGACCGCGCGGGCCACGGGGTACGCCCCCGCGCGCGGTGCCCGGATCGACGAGGTCGTCCTGGTGCTGGAGGACTGACCTCCGCGGACGACGGCCCGGCCCACGGGCGGCGGATGAGGTGAGGCGCGCGGGCGCCCCCGCGGGGCCATGGGCACGGCCGACTACCTGGCCCCCGTCGTCCACCTCGACCCGTCGCTGGCCGGCGCCGCCGTGATG
>NZ_JBFBCB010000033.1:0-91360 GCF_040682975.1 Streptomyces sp. NPDC051051 | reverse complement strand
GGTCGTTGTGCGGCTCCGTGGGCACCCTGGCCGTGATCTCGTATGCTGGGTCGCAAACCAGTCAGGCCGGGGGAGGGGGAGGGGAAACCGGTGGGGCCGGCGAGGACGGGCGGGGCGAACCGGTGAGGTGGGCGAGGGGGGAGGTGGGTGAGGGGCGGGGGCGTCGAGGCGGTCGGGGTGGATCGAAGGGGATCGGTGGGGGCGTCGGGACCGGGGTCGATCCGCCGGGTGGCCGGGTGGGCCCTCGGTCCGCGAAGCTCAGTGGATGATGCCGGTGCGCAGCGCCACCGCGACCATCCCGGCGCGGTCGCCCGTGCCGAGCTTGCGGGCGATGCGGGCGAGGTGGCTCTTGACGGTCAGCGCGGACAGGCCCATCGAGACGCCGATCGCCTTGTTGGACTGGCCTTCGGCGACCAGGCGCAGCACCTCCACCTCGCGGCCGGACAGCTCGCGGTAGCCGCCCGGGTGGCTCGGGGCACCCGGGGGGCGGCGGTGGAGGCGGGCGGCGGCCGCGCCGATGGGGGCGGCACCGGGCCGGGTGGGGAGCCCGACGTTGGTGCGGGTGCCGGTGACGACGTAGCCCTTGACGCCGCCGGCGAGGGCGTTGCGTACGGCGCCGATGTCGTCGGCGGCGGAGAGGGCGAGCCCGTTGGGCCAGCCCGCGGCGCGGGTCTCCGACAGCAGGGTGAGGCCGGAGCCGTCGGGAAGGTGGACGTCGGCGACGCAGATGTCGCGGGGGTTGCCGATGCGGGGACGAGCCTCCGCGACGGACGAGGCCTCGATGACATCGCGCACACCGAGCGCCCACAGATGGCGGGTGACGGTGGAGCGGACGCGCGGGTCGGCCACGACCACCATGGCGGTGGGCTTGTTCGGGCGGTAGGCGACCAGGCTTGCGGGCTGCTCGAGGAGAACGGACACCAGGCCTCCTGGGAGGGGGGATGATGGGCCGGCTCGTGGGGATGAAGCCGGGACGAACCGTGCTTTCAAGGTCACAGTCGTCTTCGGCACCGGACCGTGGATCCTTTAGAAAATGATCACGATCTAGTGAGTAACAATGCGTGCAATTCGGACACGTGATCGATCATCCGAAGATCGAGTCGGTTTGAGCGGGTGTCGTATGGGATCGAAAGTGGCCGTATCGACAAAGAGATGGTCAATCGGGGCGGCCGTTCGAGGGACTCCGCGGTTACCGGACCC
This sequence comes from Streptomyces sp. NPDC051051, assembly GCF_040682975.1. Lineage (NCBI taxonomy): Bacteria > Bacillati > Actinomycetota > Actinomycetes > Kitasatosporales > Streptomycetaceae > Streptomyces > Streptomyces sp. NPDC051051. The sequence continues at coordinate 90,160 of NZ_JBFBCB010000033.1, read as the reverse complement.
GAACACGGCGTGCGGGCACAGCCGACGGGCCCCGGCGGGGGCGTGAGGCCGTGAGGTCGGGGAGGGCCGGTGCGATCGGGGAGGGCCGGTGCGATCGGCGGGAGCCGGGAAACCGGAGAAGGTCAGGGGTGTGCCGGGCGACGACGGAACCCGTCGCCGTCGGTGTGCGCGGTCACCGCTGCCGCCGTCGTCGCGGCAGCGTCACCGCGACTGCGGCCCCCGTCGCTGCGGCAGCGTCACCACGGACGCGTCCCCCGGACCGGCCGGCGGCAGCCCCGCGACCTGCGCCAGCAGATCGCACCAGGACGCCAGGTGCGCCGCCGTGTCCGGGACCGAGCCGCGCCCCTCGCGGGGCGTCCAGGAGGCCCGGATCTCGATCTGCGAGGACGCCGGGCGTTCCGACAGGCCGCCGAAGTGGTGCGAACTCGCCCGTGTGACCGTGCCGCTCGGCTCGCCGTACGTCAGGCCGCGCGCCTGGAGCGCCCCGGTCAGCCAGGACCAGCACACGTCCGGCAGCAGCGGGTCCACCGCCATCTCCTGCTCCAGCTCCGCCCGCACCAGGGTGACCAGCCGGAAGGTGCCGCGCCAGGCGTCGTGCCCGGCCGGGTCGTGCAGCAGGACCAGGCGCCCGTCGGCCAGATCCTGGTCGCCGTCCACGACGGTCGCCTCCAGCGCGTACGCGTACGGCGCGAGGCGCCGCGGGGCCGGGGTCTGCTCGATCTCGATCTGGGGCCGCAGCCGGGCGGTCCTCAGCGCGTCGACGGCGGCCTGGAAGGGCGCCGGAGCCGCCCTGTCCCCCTCCCGGTCCTCCCCGTTCGCGTCATCCATCCCGCCCGCACCGTCCGACAGTCGTCCCTGAGCCGCAGCCATGCCGGGAACATTAAGGGGAACGGGAGCTTCGCGCAGGGCAAGACACCCGTGCGCGGTCCTCGGACGGCTGCGCGCTGGGCGAACAGGCGCGCGGGCGGGGGGTGTCGGCGGGCGCCCCGCGGGCGGGACGGGGGCGGACCGCCGGTTTCCGCGGGCTTTCCGCGTCGTGGGAGACTTGCCGTCGTGAGCGCGAACGAGAGCCCCGCGGGCCGGCAGCCGACAGCGACGTACGACAGCCCCTTCATGAAGGCGTGCCGGCGTGAACCGGTGCCGCACACGCCCGTGTGGTTCATGCGCCAGGCCGGGCGCTCGCTGCCCGAGTACCGCAAGGTGCGCGAGGGCATCCCGATGCTCGAGTCCTGCATGCGGCCCGAGCTGGTCACCGAGATCACCCTCCAGCCGGTGCGCCGGCACGGCGTGGACGCGGCGATCTACTTCAGCGACATCGTCGTCCCGCTCAAGGCGATCGGCCTCGACCTCGACATCAAGCCGGGCGTCGGCCCGGTCGTCGAGCAGCCCGTCCGCACCCGCGCCGACCTCGCCCGGCTGCGCGACCTCACCCCCGAGGACGTCTCCTACGTCACCGAGGCGATCGGCCTGCTGACCCGCGAGCTGGGCTCCACCCCCCTCATCGGTTTCGCGGGCGCGCCCTTCACCCTGGCGAGCTACCTCGTCGAGGGCGGCCCGTCGCGCACGTACGAGAACGCCAAGGCGATGATGTACGGCGACCCCGAGCTGTGGGCCGACCTGCTGGACCGCCTCGCGGACATCACGGCGGCCTTCCTGAAGGTGCAGATCGAGGCGGGCGCGTCGGCGGTCCAGCTGTTCGACTCGTGGGTGGGCGCCCTCGCTCCGGCCGACTACCGCCGTTCGGTGATGCCGGCCTCGGTGAAGGTCTTCGAGGCCGTCGCCGGGTACGGCGTCCCGCGCATCCACTTCGGCGTCGGCACCGGCGAGCTGCTCCGGCTCATGGGCGAGGCGGGCGCGGACGTCGTCGGCGTCGACTGGCGCGTCCCGCTCGACGAGGCCGCCCGCCGGGTCGGCCCCGGCAAGGCGCTCCAGGGCAACCTCGACCCGACCGTGCTGTTCTCCTCCACCGAGGCCGTCGAGACCAAGACCCGCGAGGTCCTCGACGCCGCCGCGGGCCTGGAGGGCCACGTCTTCAACCTCGGCCACGGCGTCATGCCGTCCACCGACCCGGACGCGCTGACCCGCCTCGTGGAGTACGTCCACACCCACACGGCCCGCTGACCCGCCGTCCGCGTCACCAGCCGGGCCGCGCGCTCCTGCCGAACAGCAGGCCGCGCGGCTCCGGCGGTGGCGGTGTGCCCTTCTTCAGCGGCCAGGCGAGCAGCATGCCCGCCAGGAAGCCGACGACATGCGCCGCGTACGCCACCGTGCCCGCGTCGGACACGCCCTCGCCGGAGGAGTACACCGCCTGGAGCCCGAACCAGAAGCCCAGCACCAGCCAGGCCGGCAGCCGCAGCGGCAGGAAGACCAGGAACGGCACGAGCACCCACACCCTGGCCTTCGGGTACAGCACCAGATAGGCGCCCAGCACGCCCGCGATCGCTCCCGAGGCGCCGATGAGCGGGTCGGTCGAGTCGGCGTTGACGAGCGCGAAGCCGTATGACGCCGCATAGCCGCAGGCGCCGTAGAACAGCGCGAAGCGGACGTGGCCCATGCGGTCCTCGATGTTGTTGCCGAAGATCAGCAGGAACAGCATGTTGCCCAGCAGGTGCAGCCAGCCGCCGTGCAGGAACATCGCGGTGAGGACGCTGAGCGCCGGGGACTTGTCGTAGTCCGACGGGCCCAGCAGACAGCCGCCGCCGCGCACGTCCCCGGTGGGGACGAACTGCGGGAACTGATGGTGGATCAACTCCCGGGGCACGGCCGCGTACTGCTCCAGGAACGCGTGCAGATGGCAGGTCTGCGCCAGCGTGCTGTCACCCGCCACCGAGCCGGACAGGCCCGGCATGAACAGGAACACGAAGACGTTCACGGCGATCAGCGCATACGTCACCACGGGGGTGCGGCGCGCGGGATTCACGTCATGGACGGGGATGACCACAAGGAAGTACTGCCCCCGATCCGTTCGGTGAACCGGTGAACGCGGTTCCCCGCGGGCGCGTATGAACCGGCAACCGCCCGCGGCACAGGGAAGGCGGGCCGCGGGCACGACGTGAGGAACAGGCGATGAACGACAGGGTGACCCCTCCCATGCACGCCACACCCGACGGCGAGGCGGAGATCGCGCTCGTGATCCGGCTGCCCTGGGAGGACGTGGCCCGGCTCGGTCAGGAGGCGGGGCGGCTGGCCGCGCAGCACCAGCGGGCGGTGACCCTCGACGAGGCCGTCAGCCACCGGCTGCGGTCCCGGCCGGCGTCGGCGGCGCACGCGAAGCCGGCCGAGCAGCAGCCTCCGGCGGTCTCCGCGCTGCCGAGGCTGTCCGGGACCGCGTAGGCCGGGTGCGGGTGCGCGGGGCCGGCCGCTGCTCCTACCCCTGCGCGCCGCGCACCTTCGCGGCCGCCTTCCGCGCCGCCACCAGCACCGGATCCCACACCGGGCTGAACGGCGGGGCGTAGCCCAGGTCCAGGGTGGTCATCTGCTCGGCCGTCATGCCCGCCGTCAGGGCCACCGCCGCGATGTCGACGCGCTTGGCCGCGCCCTCCCTGCCGACGATCTGCACGCCGAGGAGACGGCCCGTGCGGCGTTCGGCGAGCATCTTGACGGTCATGGGGGAGGCGCCGGGGTAGTAGCCGGCCCGGCTGGTGGACTCGACGGTGACCGCCTCGTACCGCAGCCCCGCCCTGCGCGCGTCCTTCTCGCGCAGGCCCGTGCGGGCGATCTCCAGGTCGCAGACCTTGCTGACGGCGGTGCCGACGACGCCGGGGAAGGTGGCGTAGCCGCCGCCGATGTTGGTGCCGATGATCTGTCCGTGCTTGTTGGCGTGGGTGCCGAGGGGGATGTGGCGTTCCTGGCCGGAGACCAGGTCGAGGACCTCGACGCAGTCGCCGCCGGCCCAGACGTTCCCGTGGCCGCGCACCCGCATCGCCAGGTCGGTGAGGAGACCGCCGTGGGCGCCGAGGGGCAGGCCGGCGGCCTCGGCGAGGGCGGTCTCCGGGCGGACGCCGATGCCGAGGACCACCACGTCGGCCGGGTGCTCGGCGTCCGCCGTGACGACCGCCCGCACCCGGCCGTCGTCGTCGGCGAGCAGCTCGGTGACCTCGGCGTCGTTCACCATGGTGATGCCGAGACCCTCCATGGCCCGGTGCACCAGCCGGCCCATGTCCGGGTCGAGCGTGGACATCGGCTCGCTGCCCCGGTTGACGACCGTCACCAGATAGCCCCGTTTGATGAGCGCCTCGGCCATCTCCACGCCGATGTAGCCCGCCCCGACCACCACGGCGTGCCGCCCCCGCGCGCGGCTGCGCGCGAGCGAGTCGAGCAGTTCCTGCCCGTCGTCGAGCGTCTGCACCCCGTGCACGCCCTCGGCGTCGGCCCCCGGCAGGTCCGGCCGGATCGGCCGGGCCCCGGTGGCGATCACGAGGTCGTCGTACGACGTCCAGGACTCCGCACCCGAGTCGACGTCACGCGCGTGCACCCGCTGCCGGGCGAGGTCGATCTCCGTGACCTCGGTGCGCAGGCGCAGGTCGATCCCGCGCGCGCGGTGCTCCTGCGGCGTGCGGGCGATCAGATCGTCCCGCTCGTCGACGTCGCCCCCCACCCAGTACGGGATGCCGCAGGCCGAGTAGGACGTGAAGTGGCCGCGCTCGAAGGCCACGACGTCCAGTTCCCCGGGCCCCTTCAGCCGGCGGGCCTGGGAGGCCGCCGACATGCCCGCGGCGTCGCCGCCGATCACGACCAGCCGCTCCCGCCCGGCCGCCCCGGGGCGCGCGCTCTCGCTCATGCTCATGCGGACACGCTACGGGGCGAACGCCGCGGGACCCCGCCCTCGCCCCCACCGGGCCGACCAGGCCACGGACTCGGCGGCCCGGCCGGCCCGGCACCCCAGCACCTTCGGACGGTGGGAGACCACCGGCCGGGAGACGTCGAAGAGGCCGGGCCGCCCGCCCCCTTCAGTCCCGGTCGGCCGTCCGCTGCCCGGGCTCGTCCGGGTGGGCCGGCCGGCGTCGGGGGCGGAGCAGCCGCAGCCACACGAGCAGCGCCAGCGCGAGCACCGCGGCGAACGGCAGCACCGCGCCGAACGCGATCGCGATCCAGCGCAGCATCGTCACGAACGCGTCCCAGCCGCCGGCCAGCGCGTCCACGAACCCGGGGTCGTCGTCCCCGGCCTCGACCGGCACCGGCTTCTCGGACAGGGTCAGCGTGATCGTGGCCATGCTGGTGCGGTCCTTCAGGGACGCCTGCTGGGCGAGCAGCGCCTCCAGATCGGCCTCCCGGCGGCTCAGCTCGCCCTCCAGGGTGACCACGTCGCTCAGCTTCGTCGCCCGGTCCATCAGTGCGCGGACGCGGGTCACGCTGGCACGCTGCGAGGTGATCCGGCTCTCCACGTCGACGACCTGGTCGGTGACGTCCTGGGCCTTCGCCGTGCGCTCCAGGAGCTTGCCCGCGCCCTGCAGCCCGGCCAGGACGTCGTCGTACTCCTCCACCGGCACGCGCAGGACGACGCGGGTCTGCTCGGCGCCGTCCTCGTCGCGGACGGTCGTCTCGTCGCCGATGTAGCCGCCCGCGTTCTCGGTGGTGGCGCGGGCCTGGTCGAGGGCCTTGGGCACGTTCTTGACCTGCACGGTCAGGGTGGCGGTGCGAATGATGCGGTTGCCGGACGGCTTCGGCGCCGCGGTCGCCCGCGACCCGCTCGCGCCCGCACCGGACTTGGCGTCCTCGGCCGGCCGCGCCGGGCCGGCCTCCGGGCCGGCCGCCTTGTCCGAGCTGCTGCTCGCTCCCGTGTCGTTCGCGCCGCACCCGGTGAGGGCGACGGCGGCGGCGAGCAGGACGCCCGCCAGGGCGTGGACCGGTCGTACGGAACGTCGTGTGCGCATGTGGGCGTACCCCCCGAGGGTTCGGCGACGGCTGACGGTCCTTCGACGCCGGGGCGGGACGCGGCGTTCGACCGCGACGGTTCCGAAGCGGTCACGGTCGGGACTCGGTGGGGCCACATGGCCCTGGCCGGAGTGCCGGTGAGGTCTGAGAGAGTGGAGGGCATGAGCGCAACGGGTACGAGCACGGGGCACGTCGTCGTGGTGGGAGCCGGGATCGCGGGCCTGGCGGCCGCCCACCGGCTGCTGCAGCGCGGCACGCGCGTCACCGTGCTGGAGGCGTCCGAACGGGTCGGCGGCAAGCTCCTGCCGGGCGAGATCGCCGGCGTCCGGGTCGACCTGGGCGCCGAGTCGATGCTCGCCCGCCGCCCCGAGGCGGTCGCCCTCGCGCGCGAAGCGGGCCTGGGCGAGCGCCTCCGGCCGCCGGCCACCGCCACCGCCTCCGTCTGGACCCGCGGCGCCCTGCGCCCCATGCCCAAGGGCCACGTCATGGGCGTCCCCGGCACCGCCGCCGCGCTGGCCGGCCTCCTCTCCGACGAGGGCCTCGCCCGGATCGTCCGGGACGCCGACCTGCCCCGCACCGAGGTCGGCGAGGACGTGGCCGTCGGGGAGTACGTGGCGGCCCGCCTGGGCCGCGAGGTCGTCGACCGCCTGGTGGAGCCGCTCCTCGGCGGGGTCTACGCCGGTGACGCCTACCGCATCTCGATGCGCTCGGCCGTCCCGCAGCTGTTCCAGGCCGCGCGCACCCACCGCTCGCTGACGGAGGCCGTCCGCGACATCCAGGCCGAGGCCGCCGCCCACCAGCAGACCGGACCCGTGTTCATGGGCATCGAGGGCGGCGTCGGCTCGCTGCCGCTCGCGGTGGCCGCGTCCGTCGAGGCGCGCGGCGGCGAGATCCTCACGCGCACGCCGGTGAGCGCCCTGCGCCGCGACCCGGCCGGCGGCTGGCGCGTCACCGCCGGCGACCGCGTCCTGCACGCCGACGGCGTCGTCGTCGCCGTCCCCGCGCCCGTCGCCGCCGCGCTGCTCGCCGCCGAGTCCCCCGGGGCCGCCGCCGAACTGCGCACCGTCGAGTACGCCTCGATGGCCCTCGTCACCCTCGCCTTCCGCCGCGCCGATGCCACCCTGCCCGACGGCAGCGGTTTCCTCGTCCCGCCCGTCGACGGCCGCACCATCAAGGCGTCCACGTTCGCCTCGCAGAAGTGGGGCTGGATCGCCGACGGGGACCCGGACGTGACCGTGCTGCGCACCTCCGTCGGGCGGTACGGCGAGACGGAGATCCTGGAGCGCTCCGACGCCGAACTCGTCGACGTCTCGCGGCACGACCTGAAGGCCGCCGTCGGCCTGGCCGCCACGCCCCTCGAAACCCGCGTCACCCGCTGGACGGACGGCCTGCCCCAGTACCCCGTGGGCCACCACGCGCGCGTGGCCCGCGTCCGCGAGCACCTCGCGAAGCTCCCCGGTCTCGCGGTGTGCGGCGCGCCCTACGACGGCGTCGGCATCCCCGCCTGCATCGCGAGCGCGTACGCGGCGGTCGACGGGATCGGCGGCGACGAGAGCGGTGCGCGCGAGCTGACGGCCAACCCCGTGCAAAGTCTGCACGGCGGAGCGGGAGAATGAGAACCATGAGTGACGACGCCCCCACCACCGAGCCCGGCAGGATCCCGAACAAGGGCAAGCTGGCCAAGGACCTCAACGAGGTCATCCGCTACACGCTGTGGTCCGTCTTCAGGCTGAAGGACACCCTTCCCGAGGACCGCGCCGGTTACGCCGACGAGGTCCAGGAGCTGTTCGACCAGCTCGCCGCCAAGGACGTGACGGTCCGCGGCACCTACGACGTGTCCGGCCTGCGCGCCGACGCGGACCTGATGATCTGGTGGCACGCCGAGACCAGCGACCAGCTCCAGGAGGCGTACAACCTCTTCCGCCGCACCCGGCTGGGCCGCGCCCTGGAGCCGGTCTGGTCGAACATGGCGCTGCACCGACCCGCCGAGTTCAACCGCTCGCACATCCCGGCGTTCCTCGCCGACGAGACGCCGCGGAACTACATCAGCGTCTACCCGTTCGTGCGCAGCTACGACTGGTACCTGCTGCCCGACGAGGACCGCCGCCGCATGCTCGCCGACCACGGCAAGATGGCCCGCGGCTACCCCGACGTCCGCGCCAACACGGTCGCCTCGTTCTCCCTCGGCGACTACGAGTGGATCCTCGCCTTCGAGGCCGACGAGCTGTACCGCATCGTCGACCTCATGCGCCACCTGCGCGCCTCCGAGGCCCGGCTGCACGTCCGCGAGGAGGTCCCGTTCTACACGGGCCGCCGCAAGGACGTCGCCGAACTGGTGGCGGGCCTCGCCTGATCAGCGCGCCGGCCGGGCGGCCGCCGCCCTCTCGTCGCGGCCGGCCGGCCGGGGTTCCGCGTGCGGGGCGCAGGCCGCGCGCCGGGCCGGCAGCCGCCCCTCCAGCAGGTAGGCCTCCAGATGGCCGTTGACGCACGGGTTCGGCCCGCCCGCGATGCCGTGGGTGCCGGCGTCCCGCTCCGTCACCAGCACCGAACCCGTCAGCCGCCGGTGCAGCTCCAGGGCCCCGTCGTAAGGTGCCGCGGCGTCCCGTTCGGCCGCCAGGATCAGCGTCGCGGGCAGCTCGCCGGGCCCGGTCCGCACGTCCGGCGGCTGCTGCCGGGGCGCCGGCCAGTACGCGCACGGCAGGTTCGCCCACACGTTGTCCCAGGTCTCGAACGGCGCCACCCGCGCGAGCCGCGTGTTGTCCCGGTCCCACACCCGGAAGTCCGTCGGCCACGGCCCGTCGTTGCACTCCACGGCCGTGTAGACGGCGTTCGCGTTCTCCGCCTCCGCCGCGGCCTCCGGGGCCGGCGCGGCCAGCGCGATCAGCCGCTTCGGATCGCCCTTGAGATACGTCGACAGCGCCTCGGCGCGGGACGGCCAGTAGTCGTCGTAGTACCCGGCCTGGAGGAACGCGCCCTGCAACTGCGCGGGCCCCACCCGGCCGCCGGCCGGCTCGGCGGCCAGTCTGGCCCGCGCCCGCTCGTAACTGCGCAGCACCGCCTGCGGGGTGCCGCCCAGCCCGTACACCCGGTCGTGCCGTGCGACCCACTCGCGGAAGTCCTCCCAGCGGCTCTCGAACGCCGCCGACTGGCCCAGGTTGTTGCGGTACCAGATCTGCGCCGGGTCCGGGTTCACCGCCGCGTCGAACACCATCCGCCGCACGTGGGAGGGGAACAGCGTCGCGTACAGCGCCCCGAAGTAGGTGCCGTACGACGCCCCCATGAACGTCAGCCGGTCCTCGCCCAGCGCGGCCCGCAGGACGTCCAGGTCACGGGCGTTGTTCAGCGAGTGGTAGTGCCGCAGCGCGCCGCCCGTCCGCTGCGCGCAGCCACGCGCGTACGCCTTCGCCCGTGCGACGCGCTCCCGCTTGTACGCCTCCGAGGGGTGTACCGGCGCCGGGGCGGGCCCCTTGAAGAAGGTCTTCGGGTCCTCGCAGGACAGCGGGGCCGAGCGGCCGACCCCGCGCGGGTCGTACCCCACCAGGTCGTAGGCGGCGCCGAGGCGCTTCCACTCGGGAACCATGCCGACCAGCGGGAAGTACAGCCCGGAGGCGCCCGGCCCGCCCGGGTTGAAGACCAGCGAACCCTGCCGGGGCACGCGGTGCTTGCTGTTGTGCGGGTCGCGGTGGGTGGCCCGGACCCGGCTGACGGCCAACTCGACCTGCTCGCCGTTCGGCCGCGCGTAGTCGAGCGGCACGCTCACGGTGCCGCACTCCGTGCCGGCAGGCAGGTCCGGCACGTCGGAGCAGGCACCGAAGTCGATCCCCTTCGCCGCGGCCCGCTCGGCGGCGAGCGCGACACCCGCGACACCGGGGACGGCGTTCGGGGTCCCGCCCGCGGGGACTGCGGAAAGGAGGGTCAGGAGCAGGGCTCCCGTGGCCGAGTGGAGGACGGCAGCTCTCATCGCGGGTCCCTTCGAAGCGCGGCAGCGACAGAAGGGATGCTTCGTCCGCCTGTTGGCGAAGGCAAGCACCACGCGAGGGTGTCGGCGCCGATGCCCCTCGTGCGCCCCCGGGAAACCCGGACGCGCCGGGGCGCCTCAGCCGCTCCCGCAGGCCCCGGGGCCTGCGTCGCGGTGGGCGAACGCCGCTCGCAGGTGCGGTTCGGACACCGCCCGGATGCCGTGGACGGCGACGGAGGTCAGGTAGGCGTGGTCGTCGGCCTCGGCCGCGGTGCTACGGGCCAGGGCGGTCAACAGGTGCTGTCCCGCCGGGGAGGCCCAGCGTGAGTACGGGTGCGCCTCGATCCGGGCCAGGGCCAGGCAGCTCAGGGTGAGGGCGAGGGGCAGCCCGAACCAGGCGGCGACGAGGACGCGCGGCATGTCCGAGGGGATCGGCGTCAGCAGCGCGGCCGTACCCAGCGCCGGCACGGCCAGGGCGGCACCCCGTACCCGCCGGACGCCCGCCGCCACCGTCGTACCGGCACCGTCGGGCACCGCGAGGCCGGCGCCGGTGAGGCGGTCGGCGAGCCGGCGGACCGCGTCGGCGGCCGCGGCGGCGGCCCGCACCGGGGCGATCCTGGACTGCCCCGCGGGGCCGATGGCTCCTATGACGGACCGTTCCATCTCGTCGCGCCCGTGCGGGTCCACCACCGTGGCCCAGCCCGTGTGGGCGAGCAGCAGCCGTCGCTGCCGGGCCATGGACACCAGCGTCAGCTCGACGACCCGGGCAGGACCCCCGGACAGGAACGCCGCCTCGTGGAGCGTCAGGTCGTGTCCCCCGACCGCGTCCGTGTCGACGGCTGCCGTACGGACGGCGGCCAGGCACAGCCGGGTGCACGCGACACCGGCGACGGCCCAGGCCAGTAGCAGGAGAAGGACCCAGAACATGCCGCAGTTCTATGCCGGACGCACCGGGGAACGCCATGCCCTGTTCACTATCCGGACCCGGTGCGGCGGATGTGCGACGGTCCGCCTGCCTTCGTCGGGCCCGGTCAGGAACCGTCGGACGGCGGCGGACCGGTCGCGGCCGGCGGGAGCGGGTAGCCCGACGGCGAGGACGGCGCGAGCGGTACGACCGTTCCCGGGTCGGCGACCGGACCGGGCGGAGCGGGGGAGCGGGTGACCGGCGGGGTGCTGCCCGCCGCCAGATCCCGGGCGAGGCGGGCGAAGTCGACGCGACCGGTGGCCTCCAGGACCTTGATGTGGTCCAGGACCGTGGTGTTGGCGTCGTCGGCGAGGTCGCGCACCAGCGCGTTCTGGGTGCCCGCCCGCACCTGCGCGACGACGGAGAACACCCGGCCGTGCGCGAGTCGCAGGATGTTGGCGAACTCCCGGTCGAAGTCCTCGCCCTGTGCCGCGTCCAGCCTCTTCAGCCAGTCCTGCTGCTGGTCGGTGGGCTCGTCGGGCAGAGCGAGCCCGAGCTGCGCGGCGACCGTGCGCACCCGCTCGTCCAGGAAGGCGTGCCCCTCGACGAGGTGCCGTCCCGCCGTCCGCACGGCCTCGGTCGTGCCCTTGGCCTGCGCCTGCCGGCCCGCCGGCAGTTCCCACAGCCCGGCCAGCCGCACCTTGGTGACGAAGTCGCGGTCGAGCCCGGACAGTGGCCCGTACTGCGTCGCCACGGTCTCCGCGTTCAGCACGTCGACGCCGGTGCCCGACCGGTCCTCGTAGGACCAGACCGGGAAGACGAGTGCGACGAGCGTCGCGGCCAGGCCGAGGACGATGAGCCCGGTGCCACTGAAGATGCCTCTGCCCCTGATCGGGGGTCGGGGTCGCATGGTGCCTCCTGCTCACGGCACCGCACGCTCGTGCTTCGGGTGCGGGGTGGGCATATTACTGCGCCCGCGGAGGCAACTGCCGCCTGAGGGGCAAAGGTTGCGGCTCAGGCTTTCGGTGCGAAACGCCCTTCGGGGTCGCACGGCAAAAGGGCGGAAAACATCAGGAACCGCCCGCCGGGGAGGACCGGCCGCCCCCGGTGTTAACCCGGGCACACTCGAGCACGGGGTGTTCCGACGGTTTCGACGCCCGGGGTGCCGCCCCGGTCACCGCCCGATCAACGAGCGTCCCACCCGGCCCAGCCGGGACAGCGGCCTCGGCGCCGGGCCCGAGCGGTCCAGCCACCAGCGCCGCAGCTCGCGCCGGGCCCGCCCCTCCGCCAACTGTCCGCCCAGCAGCAGCTGCTCGGCGAAGTCCAGGGCGTCCTGCCGGTAGCCGCCGCGCATCGGGTGGCGCTGGGCATGGGCGATGAAAGCGGACCGGTAGCCGGCGCCGAGGATCAGCGGCAGCTCCGGCGCCAGCTTCGCCACCACGTCGGCCCGCTTCGCGGCCAGCGCGCGGGCCTGCACGCCGAGCCGTACCCGGTCGAAACCCTCCGGGACGGGCGTCCCGGCCACCAGCGCGGACAGCAGGGCGGCCTGGGCGAGTCCGAGCCGCTGCCGCGTGGCGTCGCCGACGGCCGGCGGCTCGCTCGTCCCGGCTCCCGCCGCCCCCCGTGCCGTCTCCCCGGCCCCCGCGGCCGGTACGTCCCGCGCGGTCGCCCCCCGTCGGCGCGCCCCCAGCTCCACCGCCTCCCGGATCGCGTCCAGCTCCCGCTCCAGCTCCTCCGGTGCGGGGAAGTTCTCGTCGCGTTCCAGCAGCACCCCGGACGGGGCGACGCGGGAGGCGAGGTCGGTCAGGATGTCGAGGACGGGGCGCGGCACCGGATGCGCGTGGCTGTCGTGCCAGACGCCGTCCCGTTCGAAGCCGCCCGCGACATGGACGTACGCGATGGCCTCCAGCGGAAGCTCGGCGAGCGCCCTGGCGGGGTCCTCGCCGCGGTTCACGTGGTTGGTGTGCAGGTTGGCCACGTCGATGAGCAGCCGGACGCCCGTGCGGTCGGCCAGCTCGTACAGGAACTGACCCTCCGTCATCTCCTCGCCGGGCCAGGCGATCAGCGCCGCGATGTTCTCCACGGCGAGCGGCACGGGCAGCGACTCCTGCGCGATGCGCACGTTCTCGCACAGCACGTCCAGCGCGTCCCGGGTGCGCGGCACGGGCAGCAGGTGCCCGGCCTCCAGCCGGGGCGTCGCGGTCAGCGGGCCGCCCGCCCGGACGAACGCGATGTGCTCGGTGACCAGCGGCGAGCCCAGCACCTCGGCCCGCGCGGCGAGCGCGGCCAGCCGCCCCTCGTCGGGCCGGTCGGCGTCGCCGAGGCCGAGCGAGACGCCGTGCGGGACGACGGCGACCCCGCGTTCGCGCAGCCGCAGCAGGGACTCGGGAAGGTGACCGGGGCAGACGTTCTCGGCCACGGCCTCGACCCAGTCGACGCCCGGCATGCGCTCCACGGCGTCCGCGATCTCCGGCCGCCAGCCGATTCCCGTACCGAGCCGCGTCATGGTCCCCTCCTTCATCGCCGACCCCCCTGCGTGGTGACCGGGATATGACCCCACCGGCCGGGCCCGAACCGCCGGCGGCGCTCCTTCAGAGCAACATTTGAGGTTCGGCCGCGCACCGCCGCCCGGCCCGCCCGTCCCCGGGAAGTACGCGCGGCGGGCCCGCCCGGTTCAAGCGGCGGGCCCGCCCGGTTCAAAGGGAAGGCACGACAGGGCCCGGTCGGGTCGAGATCCGCGACGGCGGCGCCGACGCCGTCACCGCGAGCGCAGCGCCGGGTGTTCCGCGACCACCGTGCAGCTGCCCGGCGCGATCTCGGTGAACCCCGCGTCCCGCACCAGCGGCAGTCCGCTCGCGGTCAGCTCGCGCCAGTGCTCGGGCTCCGCGGTGCGCACGGCCAGCGGGAAGCCCGCCTCGCGCCATGCCGAGCGCTCCTCGTCGGACAGCTCCCACCAGGCGAGCTGCGCGCCGTGCCCGGCCTGCGCCATGGCCTTGCCCGCCGACATCTCCACCTCGGGGCTCATCCACAGCACCGGCACCCCCGGACCGGCCGGCGACGGCTCCCGCGGGTCGTCGAGATCGGTCCCCGACACCTGGAGCTTCGCCAGCTCCTTCGGCCACCCGTCCAACGGCACCGGCACGAACACCCGGACCTCCGCCGTCCTCCCGGTCACGGTGATCCCGGGCAGCTCCCCGGCCCGCCGCCACTCGGCCCCGCGGGCCCGCCGTACGACCTTGCGGATGCGGGCGTCCTGCCAGTCCCGTACGGCCTGCGCCCACTCGCCCTCTCCGCGGGCCCGCTCGTCGCTCAGCAGCACGAGCACGGCCCGGGCGGCCGTCTCGAGCGCGTCGGTGCGGCCGGGAGGGTCGGTCTTCTCCAACCGCACGACGAGCGGAAGGACGAACTGCGGCGCCTGATCACGCGGATTCGGCTCGGTCTGGAACGGACTCTCACTCACTCGGCGCAGGGTACTGGACGGGCCGGCACGACCGGGGGCGCCCCCGGTCCCCGGCCGTCACGCGGCCGGGGCTCAGCCCGAGCAGGCCGTCCGCTGGGCCTCCTGCCACTCGCACACGGGGCACAGCGTGATCCCCCGGTACGACCGCGGGTACTCCGTCGGCTTCCGGCACAGCACGCACTCCGCGTACGGCGGCCCCCCGGCTCCGGGCGGCCCGCTCGCGTCGATCGGACCGTAGGTGTCGTCGCCGTCGTCGCTCATGGCCCCAGCGTACGAGAGCGGCGCGGGTCTCAGCGGCGGCCGCCCGCGGCGCCGATCAGCTCGGACACCTTCACGAACCGGTAGCCCCGGCGGCGCAGCTCGGGCACGATCGCGCGCACCGCCCGCTCGGTGACCGGGGCGGCGCTGCGCGTGCAGTGCATGACCACCACCGACCCCGGCCGCACGCCCTCCAGGACCTGCCGGGCCACCGCGTCCGCGTCGGTGGCGAAGGCGTCGCCGCTCACCACGTCCCACTGCACCGCCGTCACCCCGGTGCCGCTCACCGCGCGCAGCGCCTGTCCGTCGTAACAGCCGCCCGGGAAGCGGAAGTACGGCATCGCGTCCGGAACCCCGGCGGCCCGGAAGGCCGCGTACGCCCGCTCCACGTCCGCCCGCATCGCCTCGCGCTCCACGGTCGGCAGGCCGTAGCAGTCGGCGGTGAAGGCGTAGTGGCTGTAGGAGTGGTTGGCGACCTCGAAGAGCGGGTCCCGGCCGACGGCGCGGGCCTGGGCCGGATACTCCTCGGCCCACCGACCGGTCATGAACACGGTCGCCGGTACCTTCAACGCCCGCAGGGCCGCGATCAGTCCGGGGTTGTCGAAGTGCTCACCGGCCGCCGCCCGCGCCCCCTGGCCGGCGGTCATGTCGGCGTCGAAGGTGAGGGCGACGGTCTTGTCGCGGGTGCGGGGCGCGTGCGCGAAGACGGGAACCTGGCCGGCCGGCCCCGGCGCGAGGGTGGGCGGCCGGGACGCGGCGGGCGACGGACGGTCGGCGGAGGGCCGGTCGGCGGAGGGCCGACCGGGGGCCGGGCGGGGGGCGCGGGGTGCCTCGGCGGTGCCGCAGGCGGCGAGCACGGCACCGAGGACACCGAGGACACCGGCGGCGGCGAGACGGCGTACGGGAGGGATCATCGTATGAAGTTATGAGCGACGACGGTCCGATCGTGTGGAGACGTGCGCGCGCCTCGTGCCGTGTCACCCGCCCGGATCACCGGACTCGGTCACCGGCCTACCGGCGCCAGGGGCCCGTCACCGCGAACGTCGTCCCCGGTGTGTAGCAGTTGACGTACATCGTCCGGCCGTCGGGCGAGAAGGTGACGCCGGCGAACTCGCCCCACTCGGGCTCCTCCGGCGTGCCGCCCGCCGCGGTGGCGGCCGATGCGATCGCCTGGCGTCCGCGCGCCATCGCGTAGACCTCGCCGCCGCGCGTCACCCCGAAGACGTGCTGGGCGCCGTTGCCGTCCTCGCAGACCATCAGGCCGCCGCTGGGAGCCAGGCAGATGTTGTCGGGGGACTCGCCCGGCAGCCGGACGTCCGTGTCCGGACCGAAGACGATCACCAGGGTCAGCCGGCGGCGGGCCGGGTCGTAGCGCCAGATCTGGCCGAAGTGGTCGGCCGCCGAGCCGTCCGTGCCGCGGGCGAACGACGACACGAAGTACACGCACCGCCCGCCCCAGTAGCAGCCCTCCAGCTTCTGCGCGTGCGTGATGCCCTGCGGGCCGAAGTCCTGCAGCCTGACCGGGGTCTCGACGGCCAGCGGGTCGGGTACGTCGACCCATTCGACGCCGTCGAAACTCGTGCCCGTCTCCTGCACCGACGACAGGTCCGGTACGCCCGGCACGCGCATCGCCTGGAGCCGGCCGCCCGCGCGCAGCGAGCCCACGCCGCCCAGCGGCTTCTCGGGCAGGAAGCGGTAGAACAGGCCGAAGGGCTTGAGGAAGGCGTCCTCCGTCTCGTAGACGATCCCCAGGTGCGGGTCGACCGCGATCGCCTCGTGCTGGAAACGGCCCATCGCGGTCAGCGGGACCGCCCCGGTGCGGCGCGGGTCGGACGGGTCGACCTCGAAGACGAAGCCGTGGTCCTTGGTGTAGCCGTTGGTGCCGGCCTTGTCCTCGGTCTCCTCGCAGGTCAGCCAGGTGTGCCACGGGGTGGGCCCGCCCGCGCAGTTGACGGCCGTACCGGCGATCGCGACCCGCTCGGCGAGCACCCGGTTGCCGGCGTCCAGTGTCAGGGCCGTGCAGCCGCCCTTGCCGGCCGGGTCGTAGGTCAGACCGTCCACGGTGGGGACCGCGTACCGGGCGGTGGGCCGGTTCTCGTGGTTGCGGACCAGGTGGACGCGGCCGTGGCGGCCGGGGAGGGCCGTCATGCCGTCGTGGTTCGAGGGGACCGGACCCTCTCCCGAGCGCAGCGGGTCGCCCTCGCGGGACAGGACCCGGTAGCGGAAACCTTCCGGCAGGTCGAGCAGGCCGTGCGGGTCGGGCACGAGGGGGCCGTAGCCGCTGTGACCGAGGCTCTGGGCGGCGGCGGCCGTGCCGGGGAAGAGTTCGGACAGTGCCCCGGAGAAGGCGATGCCCGCTCCCAGGGCACCGGTGCGGGCGAGGATCTGACGACGGGTCGCGGACATGGGGTGACCTTCCTGCTGGCGGACAGGGGCGGTGACCCCGCCGTGTCTATCACCCGGCGCGCGCCTCGGGAACCACGCGCGTAGCTCGTGTCACCGCTCCACCGGTGGGGGAGACGGCGAGGACTCGGTTCGTGGCTGCGGCTGTGGCTGCTGCTGGGGCTGTTGCTGGGCGCGCTCCAGGAAGCGCAGCAGTTCCACCGGGAACGGCAGCACGAGCGTGGAGTTCTTCTCGGCGGCCACCGCCACCACCGTCTGCAGGAGGCGGAGCTGGAGCGCCGAAGGGGTGCCCTCCATCTGCTGCGCCGCCTCGGCGAGCTTCTTCGACGCCTGCAGCTCCGCGTCCGCGTTGATGATCCGGGCCCGCCGCTCACGGTCGGCCTCCGCCTGACGGGCCATCGAGCGCTTCATGGTGTCGGGCAGCGACACGTCCTTGATCTCGACCCGGTCGATCTGCACGCCCCAGCCCACCGCCGGGCTGTCGATCATCAGCTCCAGACCCTGGTTGAGCTTCTCCCGATTGGAGAGCAGGTCGTCCAGTTCGCTCTTGCCGATGATCGACCGCAGCGAGGTCTGCGCCATCTGCGAGACGGCGAAACGGTAGTCCTCGACGTTGACGATCGCCGCCGCCGGGTCCACGACCCGGAAGTAGACGACCGCGTCGACCCGCACGGTCACGTTGTCCCGCGTGATGCCCTCCTGCGCGGGCACGGGCATCGTCACGATCTGGAGATTGACCTTGCGCAGCCGGTCGACGAAGGGCACCACCATGGTGAAGCCCGGACTGCGCACCTGGCCCGCGACCCGGCCGAGCCGGAAGACGACCCCGCGCTCGTACTGCTTCACCACCCGGGCGCCCGCCACCACGTACGCGAACCCCGCGGCGCCGACCGCCGCGGCCGCCGTCAGCAGCTCCTCGACCATCACGACCTCCTCAGGCAGAGGTCCGACATGCCTGTCCTGCAAAGATAGGCCCGCCGCCGGGTCCGGGGCCACGTGCCGGGTCCCGGAACCGACGGCGGGCGGGGTGCGAACCCCCGGTGAGCCCGGCCTACGCGGCCATGGTGACCCGCACCGGTTCGGTGCCGGCGTCGCTGTGCCGGGCCGCCCAGTTCTCCAGCGCCGTACGGCAGGCGTGGTCGAGGTGGTGCAGACCGGAGAGGTCCAGCTCGACCGGGCGGTCCTGCGGCAGGGCCTCCAGGCTGTCCAGGATCTTCGGCAGCCGCAGGAAGGTCGCGTTGCCCGACAGGCAGGCCTGGACGGGTCCGGCGCCCTTGTCGACGACCTCCATCCTGATGTGCGAGGCCTCCCAGGCCGTCTTGACGACCGCCAGCGCGAGACCGATCAGGACGCCCTCGAACATGCTGACCGCGACGATCGACACGGCCGTGACGACCAGGATCAGCGCCTCGCCCCGGTGGTCGCGCCACAGCGACACGATCGACCGGACGGGGACGAGCTTGGCCCCCGCGTGCACCAGGATGCCCGCGAGCGCCGGGATGGGTATGTAGGCCAGCACGTTCGGCAGGAGCGCCGCGAACAGCAGCAGCCAGACGCCGTGCAGCACCCGGGACGCCTTGGTGCGCGCGCCCGCCTGCACGTTGGCCGCGCTGCGCACGATCACCGCGGTCATCGGCAGGGCGCCGAGCACACCGCAGAGGGTGTTGCCCGCGCCCTGCGCGATGAGTTCCTTGTCGTACTCGGTGCGCGGCCCGTCGTGCAGCCGGTCCACCGCCGCCGCGCTGAACAGCGACTCGGCGGACGCGATCAGCGTGAACGCCACGATCGTGCCGAGCAGACCGACGCCGGCGGCCCCGCCGAAGGCGTCCAGGGACGGCGGCTGGATCGAGCCGAGCAGGCCCCGCACCTCGACGGTGGCCACCGGCAGGTCCAGCACCAGTGCGGCGAGTGTGGCGAGACCGACCGCGGCGAGCTGGCCGGGCACCGTGCGGACCTTCGCCGGCAACCGCTTCCACACCACGAGGACGGCGACGGTGCCGGCGCCCAGGACGAGCGAGGCGAGCGCGGCGGTGCTGCCGAAGGCGCCCACGAGAGCCGCCGGCAGCCCGGCGATCTTCTCCAGGCCGGACGCGGGGGCCTTGGTGCCGACCAGCGAGTACAGCTGGCCGGCGATCAGCACCAGGCCGATCCCGGCCAGCATGCCCTCGACGACGGAGACCGAGATGGCCCGGAACCAGCGCCCCAGCTTCAGGGCGCCCATCGCGATCTGGAGCACGCCGGTGGCGAGCACGATCACACCGAGCGCGGGCAGCCCGAACTCCTGGACCGCCTCGAAGACCAGCACGGTCAGACCGGCCGCCGGTCCGGACACCTGGAGGCTGCTGCCGCGCATCAGGCCGGTGACGATGCCGCCGACTATGCCGGTCACGAGCCCCAGCTCGGCCGGGGCGCCGGAGGCCACGGCCACGCCGACGCACAGCGGCAGCGCGACCAGGAAGACGACGAGGGAGGCGGTGAAGTCCTCCTTGAGGTGGGGGAACCTGGTCATCGGGGTCCTCACAGGGCCTCGAAGGAGTCGGTGTCGACGCGGTGTTCGCGCACGGCACCGGTGTGCACCTCGTAGTACCAGCCGCGCACCCGCAGCCGGCCGTCCGCGAGCCGCTTCTCCACGCACGGGTAGGAGCGCAGCCGCAGCAGTTGCGCGAGGACGTGGTGCTGCACGGCCTGCGCGACGGCCGGGTCGCCTGCGTCGGCGGCCGCGGGTTCGCCGGCCGCGTGCGCGAGCCAGGCGCGCACGGCCGGGACGGCGTCGAGGTCGTCGCCGCGCACGAGCGCGCCGACGGCACCGCAGTGCGAGTGACCGCAGACGACGACGTCCTGGACGCCGAGCACCTCCACCGCGTACTCGATGGTGGCGGCCTCGCCGGTCGGGGGTTCGGAGACGTAGGGGGGAACGATGTTGCCCGCGGTGCGCAGCTCGAAGAGCTGGCCGGGGCGGGCGCCCGTGATCAGGGCGGGAACGACCCGCGAGTCGGAGCAGGTGATGAACAGGACGTCGGGGGACTGGCCCTCTGCGAGCTTGGCGAACTCCTCAGGGCGCTGTCCGAACGTACGGGCGTTGTCGATGAGGGGCTGCATGACTGGTGACTCCTCCTGGCGCGCGGTGGGGAGCGCGTCGGACGTGCAGGACAGGTGGGGAACTGCTGTTCTGCTCCGCTTCGGAGGCGGAAGACCGCTCTCGGCAGCGGAAGGCCGCTCTCAGCAGCGGAAGACCTGGAGGGCCGCCGGGGAGTGGGCCGCCGAGGATCTCGACCAGTGCCGGTGGAGGCCGACCGGGCCGGTGGGCCGGTGCCCGGCCGCCGGGTCCTGGACCGACCGGGGACGCTCGGACTGCTGCGGCGCCGGATCGGCGGTGACGGTGGCGCGGTGCCGGTCGCGCGGGCGCAGGGGGTCGAAGGGTTTCTCGGACCGGCCGCAGGGGCGGGAGGAGGAGATCTCGTCGCGCGCGGGTGTGGCGGAGAGCTTGATTCCGGGCTCGGCCTCGGCCTCGACATGACGGGCCGTGTACGCGTGTGCGAAGGAAGGGGCGAGTGTGAAGAAAGGGAGTGTCAGCAGGGCGGCGACGAGGAGCGAAACCACGGTCCTGGCCGTCGTGCCTCGGAACATGCGCCCCCTCCCGGCCGTTTCACGCCTCTAGTCCGGATCAACGGTTGGTCAACCACTGGTCAAGAAACACGTTAACCCTGCAAAGTTGTTTGCAGGGTTAACTCCGCGTTTCGAGATGAACTGCGCCTCAAAAACGAGGGTGGAGTGGCGCGAACCGGCCCCCGGCCGGGGTGGGCGGACGCTCAGGCGGGCTCGACGAGCCGCTTGGCGTCGCGGGCCAGCGCGGTGAGGCGGGAGATCGCCCGGAAGTACTTCTTGCGGTAACCGCCGTTCAGCATCTCGTCGCTGAACAGGCGGTCGAACGGCAGTCCGGAGGCCAGCACCGGGATCTCGCGGTCGTAGAGCCGGTCGGCGAGGACGACCAGGCGCAGCGCCGTGGACTGGTCGGGGACCGGCCGGACGTCGGTGAGACAGACCGCTTTCAGGCCATCGGTCAGCGCGCCGTAGCGGCTGGGGTGGACCCGGGCGAGGTGGTCGAGCAGGCGCGGGAAGTCGTCGAGCGAGGACCCGGCGGTGGCGTACGCCGCCTTCGTCACCTTTTCCTCGGAGTACGGCGCCGGCGCCTCGGGCAGGCCGCGGTGGCGGTAGTCCTCGCCGTCGATGCGCAGGGCGCGGAAGTGCGCGGACAGTCCCTGGATCTCCCGGAGGAAGTCGGCCGCCGCGAACCGGCCCTCGCCGAGCTTGCCCGGCAGGGTGTTGGAGGTGGCCGCGAGGGCGACGCCCGCCTCGACCAGCTTGCCGAGCAGCGTCGAGACCAGGACGGTGTCGCCCGGGTCGTCCAGTTCGAACTCGTCGATGCACAGCAGCCGGTGGCCGGAGAGGGTCCGTACCGTCTGCTGGAAGCCGAGGGCGCCCACCAGGTTGGTCAGTTCGACGAAGGTGCCGAACGCCTTCAGCGCGGGCTCGGCCGGGGTGGCGTGCCACAGGGACGCCAGCAGGTGCGTCTTGCCGACGCCGTACCCGCCGTCCAGGTAGACGCCGCGCGGGCCGGCCGGGACCTTCGGCGCCCTCGCCCGGCCCAGACCGAGGAACCCCCGTCTGGCGGAACCGGCGGCGTGCGCCCCGCCGAGACCCGCGGCGAAGTCCTCCAGGACCTCCACCGCCCGCGTCTGGCTGGGCTGGTTCGGGTCGGGGAGGTAGGTGCTGAAGCGCACCGAGTCGAACCGGGGCGGCGGCACCATCTCCGCGACCAGCCGGTCCGCGGGGACACGCGGCTCACGGGCGCAGAGGGACACGGGGGCCGCGTCGGCTGTCGGGTCGAGGCCGGGGGCGGGATGGGAGGACGACACGGTTCCCCATGGTAAGCGCCGTGTCACACTGCCTGGCATGCGACGGCTGTTCCCTGTGACCGACCAGACAGTGGCCGACCTTCCGGGCGAGGGGGGTGCGGCGACGGAGGCCCGCGAGTGGAGCCTCGACGAGATCGCCGACGCCTACGCCTATCCGGAGCCCGGCCCCGGCGGGCCCGCGCCCTGGCTGCGCGCCAACATGGTCTCCACCCTCGACGGGGCCGCCCAGCACGAGGGACGCTCCCAGCCCATCTCCCACGCGACCGACATGCGCGTCTTCGGCACCCTGCGGGCGCTCGCCGACGTGGTGATCGTCGGTGCCGAAACGGTACGCCGGGAGCAGTACCGTCCGGCACGCGCGCGTGCGGAGTTCGCGGCGCGGCGGGAGGCGGCAGGGCAGGGCGCCGCCCCGGCGATCGCGATCGTCAGCGCCGGCCTGGACCTGGACTTCTCGCTGCCCCTCTTCACCTCTCCGCTGGTCCCGACCCTGATCCTGACCGGCGCGGCGGCGGCACCCGGCCGGGTCGCGGCGGCCGAGGAGGCGGGCGCCCGGGTGGTGACCGCCGGGGACGGCGTGGGCGTCGACCCGGCGCGGGCCGTCCGGGCCCTCGCCGCCCTCGGGCACACCCGGCTGCTCACCGAGGGCGGTCCCCGGCTGCTCGGGCAGCTGGTGGCCGCCGGGGTGCTCGACGAGCTGTGCCTGACCGTCTCCCCGATGCTCACCGCGGGCGGCGCACAGCGCATCGCGGGCGGACCGGAGGTCGCCGTTCCGCAACGGTTCGCCCTGGTGTCGCTCCTGGAGGAGGACGGGTTCCTCTTCAGTCGGTACGGGCGGGTCCGGAGTGCCGGGCGGAAGGGGGCGTGACGGGGCGCCGCCGGGGAAGGCGGGGGCAACACCCCGGAGGCCGAATTCGGCGGAACCTTCCGTTCCGGTTGGCTTCGGATGGGCAGACTAGGACACGCAGACCCCGTGCGAGCACGGGGAAGGATGGTTTCCGCACCGGCCTGGACGGCCTGCGGAGGACTGAGGGCCACGGGGGTCCTCGAAGGAGAATGAGGCGCTGGTGTTCACAAGCGTTTTGATGATCGAGAAGGCCCTGACGTCCGCTGACGTGGAGTTCGTCACCACTTTGCACGGTGACGAGCCGGTCTCGTTCCACGTACTGCTCCAGCCGCGCGGCGATCAGGCGGACCGCTTGCTGCGGGCCATCGACGACGTCGCGCTCGGCGAGCTGGACGAGGCGGCCAAGGAGGGCGAGACGCCCGAGGGCGACGAGGCCAAGGGGTTCGGGGTCCGGGCCCTGGACGTGTCCCTGCAGGCCCTGCACGTCGCCGGCAACGAGGCGGTGGGGCGGCTGGTGGAGGACCATCCCCTGGACGCGCTGAAGACGCTCGTCGAGGAGACCGCGGCGGACGAGGTGATCGTCCTGACCGATCCGCACTACGTGGAGGAGTTCTTCCACCGCGACTGGGCGTCGAGAGCCCGTCACAAGGTGGGGGTGCCGGTGCTGAAGCTGTTCTCGCACAGCAAGGCGTGACTGCCGTCGGCTCGGCGGGGTGAGGGTGACCGGCGTCGGCCTGGCGGGGACGGTGCGCCGTGGGGTGCGGGCGGCCGGCGGTCGTCCGTGGCCGGTCGCGCGGTTCCCCGCGCCCCTGAGGCGGGTGTGGTGGGCCTCGGCCGCAGGGCGGGGCGCTCACCGCGCCCCTGGTCGGTCGTGGCCGGTTCGCGGAATAGGGTGGGGGCGTCACCGTCGTACCGCATCTGGGAGAGACACGCATGGCACCCGGCCTTCCTTCCGCCATGGACCGACCGCACTTCATCGGCATCGGCGGGGCCGGGATGTCCGGGATCGCCAAGATCCTGGCCCAGCGCGGGGCCGAGGTCGCCGGCAGCGACGCCAAGGAGTCGGCGACCGCCGAGGCACTGCGGGCGCTCGGGGCGACCGTGCACATCGGGCACGCCGCGGAGCACCTCGCCGACGACGCCAGCTGCGTCGTCGTGTCGTCGGCGATCCGCGCGGACAACCCGGAGCTGGCCCGCGCCGCCGAACTGGGCATCCCGGTGGTCCACCGCTCGGACGCCCTCGCCCGGCTGATGGACGGCCTGCGGCCGATCGCGGTCGCCGGCACGCACGGCAAGACCACCACCACCTCCATGCTCGCGGTCTCGCTGTCCGAGCTGGGCCTGAACCCCTCGTACGCCATCGGCGGCGACCTGGACGCGCCCGGCTCCAACGCGCTGCACGGCGACGGCGAGATCTTCGTCGCCGAGGCCGACGAGTCCGACCGCAGCTTCCACAAGTACGCCCCCGAGGTCGCGATCGTCCTCAACGTGGAGCTGGACCACCACGCCAACTACGCGTCGATGGACGAGATCTACGAGTCCTTCGAGACGTTCGCCGGGAAGATCGTGCCCGGCGGCACGCTGGTGATCTCCGCCGACCACGAGGGCGCGCGGGAGCTGACCCGGCGGGTCGAGGGCGTGCGGGTGGTGACGTACGGGGAGGCCGAGGACGCCGACGTGCGCGTGCTGTCGGTGGTGGCCCAGGGGCTGAAGAGCGAGGTCACCGTCCTGCTCGACGGGCAGGAGCTGACCTTCGCGGTCTCCGTGCCCGGCCGCCACTACGCGCACAACGCCGTCGCCGCGCTGGTCGCGGGAGTCTCGCTCGGGATCCCGGCCGCCGAGCTGGCGTCCGCCCTGGCCGCCTACACCGGCGTCAAGCGCCGCCTCCAGCTCAAGGGCGAGGCGGCCGGCGTGCAGGTCATCGACTCCTACGCGCACCACCCGACGGAGATGACGGCCGACCTGGAGGCGATGCGCGCCGCCGCGGGCGACGCCCGCATCCTCGTCGTCTTCCAGCCGCACCTGTTCTCCCGCACCCAGGAGCTGGGCAAGGAGATGGGGCAGTCGCTGGCCCTCGCGGACTCCTCCGTCGTCCTCGACATCTACCCCGCCCGCGAGGACCCGATCCCGGGCGTGACCAGCGAGCTGATCATCGACGCCGGCCGGGCGGCGGGCGCCGCCGTGACCGCGGTGCACGACAAGGACGAGGTGCCGTCCGTGATCGCGGGAATGGCCGGGCCAGGTGATCTCGTTCTCACCATGGGCGCGGGCGACGTGACGGACCTGGGCCCGCGCATCCTGGACCGTCTCGCACAGAAGTAGAGGGGTTGGCCTTCATGTCGTACGACGTCGAAAAGCCCGACGAGCAGTGGCGGGCGGAACTGACCCCGGCCGAGTACGCCGTGCTGCGCCGGGCCGGTACGGAGCCCGCGTTCACCGGTGAGTACACCGACACCAAGACGACCGGCGTCTACTCCTGTCGGGCCTGCGGCGCCGAACTGTTCACCTCCGACACCAAGTTCGAGTCCCACTGCGGCTGGCCGTCCTTCTTCGACCCGAAGGACACCGACGCGGTGGAGCTGATCCAGGATCGCTCGCACGGCATGGTGCGGACCGAGGTGCGCTGCGCGCGCTGCGGCTCGCACCTCGGCCATGTCTTCGAGGGGGAGGGCTACGCCACCCCCACCGACCAGCGGTACTGCATCAACAGCATCTCGCTGCGGCTGACGCCGACCGAGGGCTGACACCCACCGGCGCCCCGCGCCCGCCGACCCTCACAGCACCTTCCGCTGCACGAGCGCCGACAGCACCAGCATCCCCGGCAGCAGGGGGAGCCAGACCGTCAGGACGCGGTAGCCGACGACGGTGGTCGTGGCGAGGACGAGGGGGGTGCCGTAGCCGGCCAGGGTGAGGACCAGGGCCGCGTCGACCGGCCCGATGCCGCCGGGGGCCGGGACCGCGCCCGCGGCGGTGCCGGCGGCCAGGAACGCGAAGACCAGCTGCGGCCAGGACAGCGGGACGCCGAGCGCGGTGCCCACCGAGGCCACCACGCACGCCTGGAGCAGCGGTGCCGCCATCGCCCCTCCCCACAGGGGGAGGAGGCGGCCGGGGCGGGTGTGCAGGTGCCGGGCGTCGGTGAGGGCCGTCCTGACGAAGTCCGCCGCCGGGCGGCGCAGGTGCCGTACCCGTGCCAGGACGACCGCGGCCGAGGCGGGCACGAGGAGGACGCCTCCGACGGCCAGGGCCAGGGTCCGTCCGTCCGGGAGGATTGCCACGGGCGGTACGGCCGTGGGGGCGGCCAGCAGGAAGACGAGCAGGAGCGGGGTCTTCGCCGTGGCCCTGACCAGGGAGTACAGGGCGATCGAGGTGGTCGCGCGGGGGAGCGGGACGCCCTGGCGCAGCAGGAAGCGGACGGTGACCGCGTGGGCGCCGATGTTCGCCGGCAGCAGGTGGTTCGCGGCATCCGCGGCGACCTGGGAGGCGAGCAGCAGGCCCCTGGGCAGCCGGTCGGGGACCGCGCCCTGCCGGACACAGGCGGCGGCGACCCAGCCCAGGCAGGTGAAGACGAGCCCGGCCAGCAGCCACCACGGGTCGGCGGCGGCGAGGCGGGCGGCACCGTCGCGGACGGTGCTCCAGTCGACCGCCGCCCAGATCCCGAGCAGCAGGAGCGGGAGCAGGCTCGCGGCGCGGCGGGCGGTGGCGGAGCCGAGCGCGCGGCGGGCGGGGGAGACCGGCGGGGGACTGTCGTCGGCGCGGGGGAGCGGGGTGACGGGACCGTCGAGCGGCATCAGGGACACGGCGCACGGCGTCCTTCCGCGTCACGCCCGCGCGCGGCGGGGTGACGGATCGGGGCGGGCGCGTCCGGCCTGTTCCCGCCGCCCGCCCACCGGCCACGGCGACGGCCGCGGTCGGTGGGCGGGCGGGTGGCGGGCGGTGCGAACTCGGCGGGCGGGCCCTGCAGGGGGGAGGGGACGGGGGAAACGTTCCCCTCCGGTGTGACGGTGCGGTGTCCGCGAGCCGACGGTGTGCGGGCGGAGGGGCGACCGCGGTGCTGTGGGATGTCTGCCCGCCGCACGGGCCGCTCATCCACGGGGCGGCCGCCGAGGGGGGCTCGGCCCGCGCGCGGCCCCGTGCCTCACCGCACCGGTCGTAGCGGCAGGGTGAGGGTGAAGACCGTGCGCGCCGGGTCGTCGTCCAGGTCCAGGGTCCCCCCGTGGGCCTCGACCAGGGAGCGGGCCACCGCCAGGCCGAGGCCGCTGCCGCCGCGGTCCCGGCTGCGGGCCTTGTCGACGCGGTAGAAGCGGTCGAAGACGCGGTCGCGGTCGCCGGGCGGGATGCCGGGACCCTCGTCGACGACGCGCACCCGCACCGTGCGCGGGGCCGGCGACACCTCCACCGAGACCGGGGTGCCGGGCGGGGTGTGCACGGCCGCGTTGGTGAGGAGGTTGTCCAGGACCTGCCGGACGCGCTGCGGGTCCAGGCGCAGCCGTACCGGCGCCGGGCCCGGCGCCACCGTCAGCGGACGGCCGGGGTGACTCGCGCGGAACGCGTCGGCCGCCTGCTCGACCAGCTCCACCAGGTCCGCGTCCTCCGTCCGCAGCGGGGTCTCCACCTCCGCCGCGTCCAGCCGCGCCAGCAGCAGGAGGTCGTCGAGGAGCACGCCCATGCGGGCGGCCTCGGCACGCAGCCGGGCCAGGTGCCTGTCCCGTTCCCCGGGCTCGTTGGCGGCCGCGTACTGGAAGAGGTCCGCGTAGCCGCGCACGGACATCAGCGGGGTGCGCAGTTCGTGCGAGGCGTCCGCGACGAAACGGCGCAGCCGCTGCTCGGCCTCGGCGCGCACCGCGAGGGAGTCGTCGATGTGCTCCAGCATCGTGTTGAACGCGGTGCGCAGCTCCTCCACCTCCGGCCCGCCGCCAGGGGCGTCGGCCCGCACGTGCAGCCGCGACGCCGACTCGGTGAGGTCGTGCGAGGCGATGCCGTGCGCGGTGTGCGCCATGTCGCTCAGCGGCTTCAGGCCGCGCCGCAGCAGTGCCCGCCCGGCCACCACCAGCCCCAGCAGCGCCAGGCCGAAGGCGACGACCTGCACGGTGACGAGCCGCTCGATCGTGTCGTCGACGCCCTCCAGCGGCGCCGCGCTGACCAGCACCACACCGGGCCGGACCTCGCAGGCCCGCAGCCGGTACACGCCCTCGCCGTCGAGCCGCACGGTGCGCAGCAGCTCGGTGTCCGAGCGCGCCATCGCCTCGGCGAACCGGGTGAGGGGGCGGATGTCGTGCGGGATGTCGGCGGGCTGCCGCAGCACGGCCGAGCCGCCCGACACGTCGTACACCGCGGAGAACCAGCCCCAGTACGGTTTCTGCGTCACCGTGCCGTGCGCCGCGGCGTCCTTGGACTGCACGGTCTGGACGACCTTCATCTGGTAGCCCAGCTGGTGCTCCAGATAGTCCCGCATGTACGCCGTCAGCGCCGTGCCGACCACCGCGAACACCACCAGCGACAGCACGCCCAGGCCGAGCGCGAGCCGGGTGCCGAGCCGCAGCCTGCGGTACGCGTCCCGGGCCCGGCGGATCACTCGGCGGCCTGCCGGACGACGTACCCGAACCCGCGCACCGTCTGGATCAGCGGTTCGCCCGTCGCGTCGAGCTTGCGGCGCAGCCGGCTGACCACCAGCTCCACCACGTTGGAGCGGCCCCCGAAGCCGTACTCCCACACGTGGTCGAGGATCTGCGCCTTGGTGAGGACCGTCGGCGACTTGCGCATCAGGTAGCGCAGCACCTCGTACTCGGTCGGGGTGAGCGTCAGCGTGCTGTCGCCGCGCCGCACCTCACGGGTGTCCTCGTCCATCGACAGGTCCCCCACCCGCAGCACCGACCGCTGGAACGCCGGACCCGCGCTGCGGCGCAGCACGGTCCGCAGCCGTGCCATCAGTTCCTCGACCGCGAACGGCTTGACCAGGTAGTCGTCACCGCCGCGGGTGAGCCCCGCGACCCGGTCGGCGACCCCGTCGCGGGCGGTGAGGAACACCACCGGCACCATCGTCCCGGAGCGGCGCAGCCGGTCCAGGACGCCGAAGCCGTCGAGGTCGGGCAGCATCAGGTCGAGCACCACGATGTCCGGACGGAACTCCGCGGCGCGCCGCAGCGCCTCCTCGCCCGTGTTCGCGGTGACCGCGTCCCAGCCCTCGTAGCGGGCGACCGTCGCGACGAGATCGGCTATCGGCGGGTCGTCGTCCACCACCAGGAGTCGTACTTTTTCCACTCGCTCATACTGCGTCACGCGCTCCGCGGCACCGGGGCCCGGAGGCCCGCGGGCCGACATCGATATCCTCTTGAAAGTTGTACGACAGGGTATCGACAGCAACGGGCGGCAAAGCTCGGTGTCCTGAGGACCCGATCAAGGAGTTTCCGTCCGTGACGACCGTCCAGTCGCCCCCCGTACCCCCCACGGCGATACGCCCCGCGGTCGTGGCCCGCACCGGTCTGTACGCCGTGCCGGCCGCGAACGCGGCCGTCGTGACCCTCTTCGCCGTCCAGGCCGGCTTCGCCTCCAACGCCCTGCTCGTGCTCGGCCGCTTCGTCGGCCTCTACGCCGCCCTGCTGATGGCGTTCCAGCTGCTGCTGGTCGCCCGGCTGCCCTGGCTGGACCGCCGCATCGGCATGGACCGGCTCACCGACTGGCACCGCTGGACCGGCTTCGGCCTGCTGTGGACGCTGCTCGGGCACGTCGTCCTCGTCACCTTCGGCTACGCCCGGTCCTCCACCATGGACCCGGTCAGCCAGCTCGTCGACCTCGCCGAGACCGTCGAGGGCGTGTTCCGCGCGGTCGTCGCGCTCGGCCTGATCCTCGTCGTCGGCGGCGTCTCCGCCCGCTGGGCCCGCCGCCGACTGGCCTACGAGACCTGGCACTTCATCCACCTCTACACCTACGTCGCCGTGGTGCTGGCCTTCACCCACCAGGTCGCCGCCGGTACGACGTTCACCACGTCGTCCGCCGCCACGGCGTACTGGTACACCCTGTGGGGCGTCGCCCTCGGCTCGGTGTTCACGGGCCGGCTCGCGCTGCCGCTGTACCGCAACCTGCGCCACCGGCTGCGCGTCGAGGCCGTCGTCCCCGAGTCCGACGACGTCGTCTCCGTGTACGTCACCGGCCGCGACCTGGACCGGCTGCCGGCCCGCGCCGGCCAGTTCTTCCTGTGGCGGTTCCTCACCCGGGACCGCTGGTGGCAGGCCAACCCGTACTCCCTGTCCGCCGCGCCCGACGGCCGCGGCCTGCGCCTGACCGCCAAGGCCGCCGGCGACGGCTCCGCGGCACTGCGGCACCTGAGGCCCGGCACCCGCGTCTTCGCCGAGGGCCCCTACGGCGCGTTCACCGCGATGCACCGCACCCGGCCGGAGGCCGTGCTGATCGCCGGCGGCGTCGGCGTCACCCCCGTCCGGGCCCTGCTGGAGGAACTGCACGGCCACGCCGTCGTCATCCACCGCGTCAACTCCGAGCGGGACGCCGTCCTCCACGACGAGCTGCGCGACCTCGCCCGTCTCAAGGGCGCCGAACTGCACCTGGTCACCGGGCCGCCCGTGCCCGACCGGCTGGCCCCCGGCGAACTGCTGCGCCTCGTGCCGGACATCGCCGGCCGGGACGTGTTCCTGTGCGGACCGCCCCCGATGATGAACGCCGTCCTGGGCAGCCTGCGCGCGCTGGGCGTGCCCCGGACGCAGATCCACTTCGAGCGCTTCAGCCTGGCGGGATGAGAGAGACATCGTGAAGCGAGCACTGCCTGTCCTGGTCCTGTCCGTCGTCGGACTCGTCCCCGTCTGGCGTTACCAGCCGTCGACGGGGACCGCGTCCACGGAGGTCGCCGCACCGGCGTCGACGCCCTCCGTCCCGTCCTCCGGTGCCGTCGTCGTCAGGGGCACGACCGTGCGCACCGAGAAGGGCGACGTGCAGGTGGAGGTCACCTTCGAGGGGGACGAGATCACCGCGGTGCGGATGCTGAAGCAGCCGGACCATCCGCAGACGACGGCGGCCGTGCCGACGCTGGTCTCGGAGACGCTGGAGGCGCAGAGCGCGGACATCGACACGGTGTCCGGTGCGACGCTCACCAGCGAGGGCTACAAGGAGTCCCTCCAGGCCGCGATCGACGCGAAGGGCGCCTGACGTGCACCGCGTCGAACACGTGATGGGGTTCCCGGTCTCCCTGCGCGTCGACGGCCCGGACGACACCGGTGCGGTGGCCGAGGCCGCGGACGCCGTGTTCACGTGGCTGCGCGAGGCCGACGAACGGTTCAGCCCGTTCAAGGAGGCCAGCGAGGTGTCCCGGTACGGCCGGGGCGAGCTGCCCGCCTCCGGGCTCGGCGCGGACCTCGTGGAGATCCTCGGCCTGTGCGAGCGGTACCGGGTGGCCACCGGCGGCGCCTTCGACGCCCGGCTGCCGGGACGGGGGTTCGATCCCTGCGCGATCGTGAAGGGCTGGTCGGTGCAGCGGGCCGCGGAGCGGCTGGCCGCCGCCGGGGCGGGGCGGTTCTGCCTCAACGCCGGGGGCGACGTCGTCGTCCGCGGCGGCCCGTGGCGGGTGGGCGTACGGCACCCGGAGATCGCCGACAGGCTGTGCACGGTGCTGGAGCTGACCGACGGGGCCGTGGCGACCTCCGCGCGCTACGAACGCGGCGACCACATCGTCGACGGGCGCACCGGGCGGGCGGCGACCGGACTGCTGTCCGTCAGCGTCGTGGCGGCCACGCTGACGGAGGCGGACGCGGTGGCGACCGCCGCCTTCGCGATGGGCGCGGCGGGCGTCGAGTGGGCGGCGGGCCTGCCGGGGTGCGAGGTGTACGCGGTGGACGCAGGGCGAAGTGTCCTGCGCACGGCCGGATTCCCGTCCGTGCGGGTGGGGGCGGGGGCGGCGTGAGCGTGGGGGTGGGGGTGTCGGTCGTCGCGGTCTGGGCGCTGGGCTGGGGCGCGGCGGTGGCGGCGTGGGCGCTCCCGCGACCCCGCCGCGCCGTCAAAACCCCCGCAACACAAGCGGTCTAGACTCTCCCCGCAACGGGCTCGGAACCTGCGTGGTCGAGAGCGGGCAGAAACGGCCAGACCCGAAGGGTGTTCGGCGCTTTGATACGGATAGATTCAGTCACCAAGCGGTATCCGGACGGAACGGTGGCCGTCGACCGCCTCTCCCTCGAGATACCGGACCGTGCCATCACCGTCCTCGTCGGCCCCTCGGGATGCGGCAAGACGACGACCCTGCGCATGATCAACCGGATGGTCGAGCCGAGCGAGGGCAGCATCCTCATCGACGGCGTCGACAGCCGCCGGCAGCCGGTCAACACCCTGCGCCGTTCGATGGGTTACGTCATCCAGAACGCCGGACTCTTCCAGCACCGCACGATCATCGACAACATCGCCACCGTGCCGCGACTGCTCGGCTGGAGCAAGGACAAGTCCCGTGCCCGCGCCCGTGAGTTGATGGACCGCGTCGGTCTCGACGCCTCGCTCGCCAAGCGCTACCCCTACCAGCTCTCCGGCGGACAGCAGCAGCGCGTCGGCGTCGCGCGCGCCCTCGCCGCCGACCCGCCGGTCCTGCTGATGGACGAGCCGTTCTCCGCCGTCGACCCCGTCGTCCGCAAGGGGCTCCAGGACGAACTCCTGCGCATTCAGGACGAGTTGGGCAAGACCATCGTCTTCGTCACGCACGACATCGACGAGGCCGTCAAGATCGGCACGATGGTCGCCGTCCTGCGCACCGGTGGCCGGCTCGCCCAGTTCGCGCCGCCCGCCGAACTCCTGTCGAGCCCCGCCGACGCGTTCGTCGAGGACTTCCTCGGCGCCGACCGCGGCATCCGGCGCCTGTCGTTCTTCTCCTCCGCGGGGCTCGACCTGCTCACCGCGCCGATCGTCGCCGTCGACGCCTCCGCGCAGCAGATCGCCGCCCGCGCCGGCGCCGGAACGCCCTACCTCCTCGTCACCGACGTCGACGGCAGGCCCCTCGGCTGGAGCGAGCCGGACCGGCTCACCGCGGGGCACGTCGACGCGAGCCGCCTGCTGTCCCACGGGCGGCCGTTCGTCGTCGGACAGGACTCGCTGCGGGCCGCCCTCGACTGCGCCGTGCTCTCGCCCACCGGCTGGGCGGTGGCCGTGGACGGCGAGGGGCGGGCGGCCGGGGTCGTCTCCCAGCAGGCCATCGGCGAGGCGATCCGCGGCGCCCACGAGGACAGCGCCGCCCAGCCCAAGGCCCTGCGATGAACGGCTTCTTCGACATCCCCAGCGACCTCCAGCACAGCTGGTGGGGACTGATCGGACTGCACCTGCGCGAGGCGCTGCTGCCCGTCCTGGCCGGCCTGCTGCTCGCCCTCCCGCTCGGCCAGCTCTGCGTGCGGCTGCGCTGGTTGTACGCGCCGGTGCTGTGGGTGACCACCGTGCTGTACGCCATCCCGTCGCTGGCCTTCTTCGTCGTGCTCATCGACTACACCGGCCAGACCGAGCTGACCGTGATGATCCCGCTGACCGTCTACAGCCTGGTCGTCCTGGTCCCCGCCATCGTCGACGCGGTGCGCTCGGTCCCGCAGGAGACCCTCGCCGCGGCCACCGCCATGGGCTTCGGGCCGGTACGCCGCTACCTCCAGGTCCAGTTGCCGATCGCCGTGCCCGCGATCATCGCCGGACTGCGGGTGGCCACCGTGTCCAGCATCAGCCTCGTCAGCGTCGGCACCCTCATCGGCAACCAGGGCGCCCTCGGCAACCTCCTGCACGACGCCACCATCTACAACCGTCCCGAACTCGCCTGGAACGCCGTCATCACCATGGCCGTCCTGGCGATGCTCGCCGACGCCGCGCTGGTCGGCGTACGCATCCTGCTCACCCCGTGGATGCCGAGCGGCGCCGGACGCCGCACGACGCCCGGATCCGCCGGGACCCGGCCCGTGCCGGCCGAACCCGCCATCGAGGACGCAGCCCGGTGAACGTACTCCACTTCGTCAGCGCCTTCTTCGGCGACAGCGCCCACTGGCAGGGCTACGACGGCATCCCCACCCGCCTGGGCGAGCACCTCGGATACACCCTGGAAGCGCTCTGCCTGGCCGCCCTGATCGGACTGCCGGTCGGCCTGCTCACCGGTCACTACGGCCGCGGCGGCAACGCCCTCTCCCTGATCGCCACCGCCGGACGGGCCCTGCCCACCTTCGGTCTGCTGGTGCTGATGACGATGCTGATCGGCTTCGGCATGCTGCCCGTGATGATCCCGCTGGTCGTCCTCGCCGTCCCGCCGGTGCTGGTCACCACCTACGAGGCGATGCGCTCCGTCGACCCGTCCCCGGTGGACGCCGCGCGGGGCATGGGCATGGCCGAGACCCGGATCCTGCTCCAGGTGGAGCTCCCCGTGGCCCTCCCGCTGATCCTGGGCGGCCTGCGCTCGGCCGCCATCCAGATCGTCTCCACCGCCACCATCGCCGCCTACGTCAGCCTCGGCGGCCTCGGCCGCTACATCATCGACGGCCTCTACCAGCGCGACTACGAGAAGGTCGTCGGCGGCGCCACCCTCACCGCCGGCATGGCCCTGGCCACCCTGGCGGTGTTCTGGGCGGTCGCCAGGGCGACGGTGTCACCGGGGGTGCGCAGAAGCGCGTAGCGCCCGGCCGGTTCCCGCTCCCCGGCCGGTTCCCGCTGCCCGGCCGGGGAACGGGAACCGGCCGGCCCCGGGGGCGGCCGTCACCCCTGCGACCGGGCCAGCGCCTGCTCCAGGACCACCAGCAGCGCGTCCCGCACCGAGCCGCGCTCGCGGGCGTCGAAGACCAGGACCGGGACGCCCTCGGACACGTCGAGGGCCCAGCGGACCTCGTCCAGGCCGTGCTCGACCCGACCGTCGAAGGCGTTCACCGCCACGGCGAACGGGATCTGCTTGTGCTCGAAGTAGTCGACGGCGGCGTAGCAGTCGTCGAGGCGGCGGGTGTCGACGATGACGAGACCGCCGACCGCGCCCTCCACGATGTCGTCCCACATGAAGCCGAACCGCTCCTGTCCCGGCGTGCCGAACAGGTACAGCTTCAGGGTCGGGTCGATGGTGATGCAGCCGAAGTCCATCGCGACCGTGGTGGTGGTCTTGCGCGGGGTGTGGCTGAGGTCGTCCACCCCCGCCGCCACCTCGGTGATGGCCGCCTCGGTGGTCAGCGGCTCGATCTCGGAGATCGCGCCGACGGCGGTGGTCTTGCCCACGCCGAAGCCGCCCGCGATCACCAGTTTCACCGGCAGCGGCGGCCGTACGGCGGCCTGACCGGCGAAACGGCCGACAAGCGGTTCAGTCGGAGTCACGGAGTACCCCCCGGGAGTCGGGGATGGCCCGCAGGCCATCGATAACCCTGCGCAGGACGGACGCGTCATGGGTGACGCCGGAGTCGGGCACGTGCACCGACAGCTGCCCGGCCGCGCGCAGATCCTCGGCGAGGACCCGCACCACGTTCAGGTGCAGCCGCAGCCGGGCCGCGATCTCCGCGATCGACTGCGGCTGCCTGCACGCGGCGACGATGTCGTGCTGTTCGAAGGAGAGCCGGTCGAGCTCGGCGAGCCCGGCGGCGGTGGCCACCAGCTGGGTCTCCACCGGCATCGGCCGGCCGGCCGCGGCCTCGCCCGAGCCCGCGACCCGGCCGGCGGTGACCAGGAAGGGCCGGACGGCGGACGCCGGGCCGACGGGTGCGACGCCGTCCTCGCCGGCGCCGCGCGGTGTGCGGCCGTCCGCCATCGGTGGTGGGTTTCCTCTCTGGACCGGCGGCGGACGCTCAGCGCGACCTGGTGGCGCCGACGCTGTTCTTCAGCTCCAGCACCAGCTGCGGGCTGAGCGCGGCACCGGCACGGTTGGCGAACACGGTCATCTCGTAGGCGATGTTGCCCAGCTTGGCCTCCTTGTCGGTGACCACGCCGAGCACGGCGCCGCTGCCGATCGCGGAGACCAGCACATGGCCGCCCTCCAGATCGATGATGACCTTGTTCAGGCCGCCCAGACCGTAGTTGCCGGAGGCGCCGGCGGCCAGGCTGGTGATGCCGGAGACGATCGCGGCCAGCCGCTCGGAGTCGGCGTGCTCGCGCAGCTCCGACACGGCGATCAGCAGGCCGTCGGTGGACACCGCGATGGCGTCCACGACCCCGGCCGTCTCGTTGGCGAAACGGTTGAGCAGCCAGGTGAAGTCGGCTGCGGCCGCCCGCAGGTCGGTCGGCGTGGCGTCTCCCGCGGGAGTGCCTCCTGTCGACGTGCTCACTGCTCGGCTCCTTCCGGAAGGTGGTTCTGGCGGTGCATGGTGTTCCGGTCGTCGGTGGGGCGGTCGGTCGTACGGTCGTCGCGCTCGGCGTCACCGGGCGGTGCGCAACCGTCGTCGGGGAGGGGATGCTCGCCGGTGTCGCGGTGGGCGCGTTCCACGGCCGCCTCGAACTCCTCCAGCGCGCTGCGGACGGCGTCCGCGTCGGCGGGCGGGGGCGCCGACCGCCGCGCGGCCTGCGAGGCGGCGGCCTCCGCGGTGGTCCGCAGCGTGGCCCCGCGGACCCGGCGCCGGAGGGGGCGGGCGCCGTCGTGCGCGGGATCCGCCGCCGGGCGGGGCGCGTCCTCGCCGTCGTGGGTGCGGGCCGCGGGCTCCTCGGCGCCCGGCGCGGTGTCCCCGGCACGGGGCGCCGGGCGTACGGCACCGTCGGCCGGCCCGGCGGCGGAGGGCTGGGCGACGGCGTGCGGCGCGGGCTCCGCCGTACGGTCGTGGACCGTCGGCTCCTCGGTACGGGGTTCGGGGACGAGCGGGGACCTGGCCTCCGTCTCCGCTTCTGCCTCGGTCCCGGCCGGCTCGCGCCGGGGGACCCGGCGGGGGAGCGGTGCCGGGTCCTCGCTGTCCGTCGCCGCCCAGGCCGGCACGGAGGCCGCCCGGGAGGGGCCGCCCGCAGGGACCGGCGCGGCTGGGGAGTCCGGCGTACCCGGCCGGGCGGCGGCCGTCGTACCGGGCGCCGTACCCGTCGTCCTGCCGGACGGGAGCGCCACCGTCGCGGGCGCCGCCCCCTGGAGGGCCGTGCCGATCGGTGTCAGGAGCAGACCGGAGGGGATGGCGACCTCCGCCGTCACGCCGCCGCCCGGGGTGCGGGTCAGGGTGACGTCGATCTCCCAACGGCGGGCCAGCGCGCCGACCACGAACAGGCCGAGCACCTTGGTCGGGACGAGGTCGAGGCGTTCGCGGCGCACCAGGCGGGCGTTCTCCTCGGCGAGCCGTTCGGCGCTCATGCCCAGCCCGTGGTCGGCGACGGTGATCGTCGCGCCGTCGTCGCCGGGCCGGACCCGGACCTCGACGGGGCTGCCCTCGGGGGAGAACGACACGGCGTTCTCGACGAGTTCGGCGATCATCAGGGTCAGGTCGCCGATGATGTCGGGCTCGACCATGACCTCGGTGCCGGCGTACAGCTGCACCCGCTGGAAGCCCTCGATCTGGCCGAGGGCGGCGCGGACCACGTTGGTGAGCGCGGCCGGGCCGGAGTCGAGCACGGTCTCGCGGATGCCGGCCAGCAGCATCAGGCTGTCGGCGTTGCGGCGCAGCCGGACCGCGATGTGGTCGATGGAGTAGAGGCGTTCGAGCAGCGCCGGGTCGGTCTCGCCGCGTTCCACGGCGTCGATCAGCGCGAGCTGGCGGGTCGTGAGGTTGCTGACGCGGCGTCCCACGTTGCCGAACATCTCGGCCACGTTGCGCCGGCTGAGCACCTGGCGCTCCAGCAGCGCGGCCGCGGTCTTCTGGACGTCGTTGAAGGCCTCGGCGAGCGCGCCGATCTCGTCGTCGGCGGTGACCGGCAGCTCGCGCAGCCGCGGCGGCCCGCTCTCCTCGGCGTCGTCGTCGGCCACCCGGGCCAGTTCGCGCCCGGCGACGTCGGCGACCTCCTGCGCGGCCCCGGTCAGGGCCAGCACCGGGCGGATCACGGAGCGGCGCACCAGCGCGGCCAGCGCGATCCAGGTGACGAAGCCCAGGAGCGCCAGGGTCAGCAGCAGGGCCGCGCGCCACTCGGCGGCGGCGTCGGCGTCGTCGGCGCGGTCGGCGATCTGGTCGATGAGCGAGCCGGTGATCCGCAGCCGGGTCTCGGCCTGCTCGTTGTAGCGGTGGTAGGAGTCCAGCGCCTCGCGGAACGCGACGCGGATCTCGCTCTTGGACTCGGCCTGCAACGCGCTCGGGTCGACGGCGAGTTCGGCGTAGTGCTGACCGATGACCGCCTGCGCCGAGTTGTGCTCGATGTCCCCGAGCAGCTCCGTCTGCGCCTCGGTGGCGAAGCGGGCGAAACGTTCTGCCTGGTAGGTGTACAACTCGTGGGAGCCGACCGCGCCGGTGAACTCGATGAGGGCGTTGCTGTCGCCGGTCCGCGCGGAGAACACGCCGGTCTCGTAGGCGCCGTGGGCGGCGTCGGCCCGCAGCAGCGAGTCGAGCAGGTTGCCGGTGAAGGTGGTGGCGAGGGCGGTGTTGCGGTCCAGGCCGAGGCCGTCGATG
Source organism: Streptomyces sp. NPDC051051 (assembly GCF_040682975.1). Classification (NCBI taxonomy): domain Bacteria; kingdom Bacillati; phylum Actinomycetota; class Actinomycetes; order Kitasatosporales; family Streptomycetaceae; genus Streptomyces; species Streptomyces sp. NPDC051051. The sequence continues at coordinate 52,064 of NZ_JBFBCB010000033.1, read as the reverse complement.
AGGCCGTCGGCGGCGCCCGAGTACGCCGGGTCGATGTTGTCGGCGGGCAGGTACCCCTGTTCGATGGTGTCCCGCAGGCCGGCCAGGCCCTCGATCTCGCGCAGCGCCTGCGCCTCGGTGTCCGGCAGCCGGTCGCCGAAGGTGTCGCGCACCGTCTGGACCTGCGCGTCGACGGCGAGCTGGGCGACCCGGTAGGCGGAGGTGGAGGGCGTGCCCCCGTCGAAGGACGCCTCGTACCGCACGGACAGCAGGACGGCCTGCTGGTGCTCGGCCTGCACGTCGGCGACCAGCTGGGCCACCTCGGCGCTGTCCCGGACCAGTTGGGCGGCCGACTCGGCGTGGTCGGACTCCTCCACCAGGTCGGTGATGACCCACGTCAGCAGCAGGGCGATCACCGCCAGCGGGACGCCGACGAGGATGTTGAGCTTGCGCTGGAAGGGCCACCGGTCGGCGAAACCCCGCAGACCCCGGCGTACGGACGAGACCGCCGGCCGTCGGGGTCCCCCCTGCCCGTGCCGCTCGTGCGAAGCCGGGCGACGGGGGGAGGACGCGTCCACCTCGGTCGTGGACACCAGGCGGCCCCCTTCATGAGGTCGTGCGCACCGCGCGACGCACGCTTCTGTCCGATTCTGATCGACGTTCCCGGCAACCCGGCCGGGCGCGTGACCGCACCACGCATGGTGCGCCACGGCACCGGAAGCGGCCCCCGCACACCGCTGTGACCGACGCCGACTTCGGCGAGACTATCGCCTCCGCGATCGATCAAGTGCGTGGCCCTACGTCAAGAATCCATTACAAAGCGCCGTCCCCAGGGTGTCGTACTGGCCTTTTCTCCTTCACGAACCATCACAACCGGTCGCGCATCGAAGCCAATCGGTGACCCGGCGGCACTTGACTCACCGAGAACGCGCTGGATTGGATCAGACGGAGCGTTCGTTCTCTCCACCAACCTCCGAGCCCGGAACGGCAGACGTGACTTCCAACGCCCACAGCAGCAGGTCCCTCAGGAACCACCCAGGCGCGGCGGCCCTCGCGCTCGCCGCGATGACGGCCCTGCTGGCGGGTTGTTCCTCCTCCGACGACACCGACCCGCTCTCCGAGGACAAGGCGGCCGGCGACACCGTCGTCGTCGGCTCCAACAACTTCGCCGAGAGCATCCTGCTGGCCGACATCTACGGCGAAGCCCTCAAGGCCAAGGACATCAAGGTGTCCTACAAGCCCAACATCGGCAGCCGTGAGACCACGTACGGCCTGCTCAAGAACGGTTCCATCACCGTTCTGCCCGAGTACAACGGCTCGCTGCTCGCCTACCTCGACGCCAAGGCCGAGCAGAAGTCGCTCGAGGCCGTCAACGCGGCGGCCAAGGCCAAGCTCGACCCCAAGCTGACCCTGCTGGAGTCCTCGCCCGCCGAGGACAAGGACTCCGTCACGGTCAACGCGGACACCGCGAAGAAGTACGACCTCACCGCGCAGTCCACCCTCGCCGACCTCAAGGACGTCGCTCCCGACCTGGTCCTCGGCGGCTCGCCCGAGTTCCAGACCCGGCAGCAGGGCATGGTCGGCCTGGAAGCGGTGTACGGACTGAAGTTCAAGTCCTTCAAGGCACTGGACGCCGGCGGTCCGCTGACCCAGGCCGCGCTGAAGAAGAACACCGTGCAGGCCGCGGACATCTTCACCACCGACCCGACCATCACCAAGGAGAAGTTCGTCGTCCTCCAGGACCCGGAGAACCTCTTCGGTTTCGCGAACGTGACCCCGCTGGTCTACAAGAGCGGGCTCTCCCAGGAGGGCGTCGACGCGCTCAACGCGGTCTCCGCCAAGCTCGACACCAAGACCCTGCTGGACCTGGACTCCCAGGTGCAGCTGGAGAGCAAGGACCCGCTGGACGTGGCGAAGGCCTGGCTGAAGTCCGTCGGCCTGGGCTGATCCGCCCGCGTTGGACACGACAGCACACCGGGTCGTCCTGGACGGCACCACCCTCACCGTCGGCGGGCTGATCGCGCTCGCCGACGGCGCGGCCGTACCCGTCCTGGCCCCCGAGGCACGCGACCGGGCCGTACGGTCCTTCCGCGCCGGCCGCCGACTGGCCGCCGCCGGGCGGCTGTACGGCCGCGGCACCGGCGTCGGCGCACACCGCGCGGTGCCCGTCGACGCGGACGACGAGACCGCGCACGGGCTGCGCCTGCTGCGCAGCCACGCGGGCGGCGCGGGCACGCTGCTGCCCGCCCGCCAGATCCGCGCGATGCTCGCGATCCGCGCCAACCAGCTCCTCGCCGGCGGCTCCGGCATCCACCCCTCCTTCATCGACGCCCTCGTCGAGGCCCTCCGTCTCGGTGTCCACCCGGCCGTCAACGAGTACGGCGCCGTCGGCACCGGGGACCTGACCGCCCTCGCCCAGACGGGCCTGACCCTCCTGGGCGAACGGCCCTGGCTGGACAGCGGGTCGGACGAGGCGCGGGAGGCGGACGGTTCGGCCCGGACGGGCGGCGCACCCGAGGGCCGCACCGGCGGCGGGGACGGGGCGACCGCCCGTGGCGGGGGCGAGGGCGTCCCCGGTGGTCCGGTGCCGGACGGTGGTCCCGTTCCCGCCGGTCCGGTGTCGGACGGCGTTCCCGTTTCCGCCGGTCCGGTGCTCGACGGTGGTTCCGCTCTCGCGCGTCCGGTGCTCGACGGTGGTTCCGTGCCCGTCGGTCCGGCGGGCTTCGGCATTCCCGCGTGGACCGGTTCCGCGTCCCGAGCCCTGCCCGCTCCCGTGGTCCTCCGTGCCGGTGACGCGCTCGCGCTGCTCAGCAGCAACGCGCTCGCGCTGGCGCAGGCCTCGCTCGGCCGCCACGAGGTGGACCGGCTGCTGCGGGCCACCCATGCCGTGGCGGCACTGTCGCTGGCCGCCGTCTCCGGTTCGGCCGAGGCCTACGCCGCGCCCGTGCACGCCCTGCGCCCCTACCCCGGCGCGGCCCGTGCGGCCGCGGAGGTGCGGCGGCTGCTCGGGCTGCCGGACCGGCCGCGGGGCGAGGGGCGCCGGGTCCAGGACCCCTACGGCTTCCGCGCCTTCCCCCAGGTCCACGGCTGTGCCCTCGACGCGGCGGAGCGACTGCGCGAGGTCGTCGAGGTCGAGATCAACTCCGCTTCCGAGAACCCCCTCCTGTCCCCCGACGGCACCGCGGCCCACCACCACGGCGGCTTCTTCGCCGCAGCCCTGGGACACGCCCTGGAAGCGGTGAACCTCACCCTGCTCCAGACCGCCCAGCTCTCGGCGGCCCGCCTGACCGCGCTCGGCGACCCCGGTCTCACCGGCCTGCCCGCCTTCCTCGCCGCCGGCCCCGCCAGCAGCTCCGGCACGATGATCCTGGAGTACACCGCCAACTCGGCCCTGGCGGAACTGCGTTCCTGCGCCGCCCCCGCCTCCGTCGGCCACGCGGTCCTCTCGCACGGCCTGGAGGAGGCCGCCAGTTTCGCCGGCCAGGCCGCCCGTCAGACGCTGCGCGCGGCGCAGGCGTACCGGACGGTCCTGGGCTGCGAACTGGTCGCCGCCGTAAGGGCGTTGCGGATGCACCCGGCGCCCCCGGCGGTCGACGCCTTCACCGTGGCGGCCGGCGCCCTGCCCGGCGGCACCGAGGACCGCCCGCTGACCGGCGATGTGACCGCGGCCACCGAACTGCTGCCCCTGCTCGCGCAATTGTGAGCGCCGGTTCCCGGACACGGCTAACCTCGGCGGACATGAACAGGCGGCGCCAGAAGAAACTGGCCACGGAGCTGGTCACCGCGGCGTTGCTGGACGAGGGCGCCCGGGTCGACGCACTGCTGCGGGCCGGTGCCGATCCGGCGGCGGCCGACCGCGACGGCACCACCGCGCTGTACGTCGCCTCCGTCCAGGGCTCGGCCGGCATCGTCCGCCGGCTCCTCGAGGCGGGCGCACCGCCCGACGCGGAGAGCGCCGGACCCGGCTCGGAGGGCACGCCGCTGTGCGCGGCTGCCTGCTGGGGGCACACCGAGACGGTCCGCACCCTGCTCGCCCACGGCGCCGATCCCGGCCTGCGCGAGGACCGGGGCACGGGCTGGACGCCGCTGGAATGGGCGCGGCGGGGGCCGCACCCCGAGACGATCGCCGTGCTGCGCGGGGCGGGGGCGGCCGCTTCCCCGCGCTGACGGGTCGGTGGCGACGCCGTCCGTCGGTGCCGACGGGAAGGGCGGGCGGCGTCGACGGGAAGGGGCCGGGGCGATCCCCGTCGACGGTGGATCGCCCCCGGCCCCTGCGGTGAGCCCGGCGGAGTTCCGCTCAGGCGGGCTCACCGGCCTGCAACGGCGGCTGACCGGCCGCCCGTGCCGCCTTGCGCCGCTGTCTGCGGACCTTGCGCGGCTCCTGGTCCGGGACCCATCCGAAGGCCAGGCAGCTGCCCACGACCCCGAGGAGCAGGCCGATGAGGAAGCCGCCCAGGTTCGAGGTGGGCCACGTCCCGAGGGACAGCAGGACGCCGATGATCGAGTAGAACAGCCGCTGGGCCGGGTTGAACAGGAGCAGCAGCCCGATCAGCACCATGAGGGTCGGCAGGAGGTAGCCGGCCAGGCCCTGCATGCCGATGTGCAGGATCACCGGAAGCGGCGCCTTCATGGTCACCAGGATCTCCGCACCGCCCAGGACGAGCAGCAGACCGCCCGGGAAGGGCCGGCGCGCGGTCCACCGTCGGAAGCCGTTCACCGCGGGCAGCCTTCGCCCCCGAACCGCATGTGCAGGTCGGGCAGCTTGAACACGGCGGCGGTGGCGGCGTAGTTGTGCTGGTACAGGTCGGTGATGACGACCTTGTCCGCCTGCTGGCCGTAGACGCCCGGCAGGCCGCGGGTGTCGACCTTGTCGAAGGTGCTGGCGTCGCGGCCGATCTCGATGTTGTTGAAGGCGGCGTTGCCGGTGATGTCGTCCGAGTCGATGGCCAGGTTCTCCACGCTCACCTTGGTGCCCTTGTCGCCGGCGGTGAGGACGAGCTGGATGCCGCCGAGGTCGACGCTCTGGCACATGCTGGTCAGCTTGCCCGACTTCACCACCGAGGTGACGACCAGGACCTGGCCGCCGGTGTCGCCCTCGTTGGGGCTGTTCTCGATCATGTGGTCCAGCGAGCCGAACTGCGCGAAACCTTCTCCCTCCAGCTTGTCGGCGGTCACCACGAACGGCATGCCGGAGATCGCGAACTGCACGCCCAGGGCTCCCTGAGCGGTGAGCACCGCGAGACCGGCGGTGACGAGGGTCGCGGGCACGGCCATCACGGCGGCCCGGCGCAGCCGGACCCGGCCGCGTCTGTCTGCGGAACCGCTTTCCGGGTTCCCGGGGGTGTTCTCGGCGGACGACGTGACGTCCGAGGACGAGGCCATGTCTGCTCCCATGGGCATAGGCATGCGGGTTGGGCTTCAGTGGCGTGTTGTCCTGGCGCGGACAGCGGCTGCCGCGTACGTCTCCTCGCAACTCCCGGAAGCCGCAAGGGCTTTCTCGTTACGCATCAGTAGCCAACCGGGAAGTTACCGATGGTTACACCACAGGGTCAAGGGAGATGTGGAAAAAGGGTGAGCGAAATGTGCCACCTGCGGGCCGGTGTGTCCGGCGCTCCCGCATATATCTGTGTAGCCATCAACTTCTGCGCGGTGTATTGACGTTGACGAAGCATCAGGTCTACAACTCTCGGTGACTCAGCCCGGATCCGTGGCGCCGGATCCGCAGCGCGGCGAGCCGCTCTCCGCGCTCCCGGACCCGGACCGGCCGTCCCTCGAAACCGACGGCCGGACCTCCCGTCAGAACGGGTACGACCGCCCGGGCAGCCAGCACGGGCCCCCTCGCGTCCCGAGTCCGATTCCCGTCCGGCGCCGCCACGACCGCTCCCCCCTGCCGGCCGTGTCCGCCGCCACCTGCGCTGCCGGCCCGTCACGTACGGAGAAGGCGTTCCGGGCCGGCACCGGTCGGGCGTCGACTCGCGTCCTCGCACCTCCCTCGAGCGCACCTCTCGGAACACCCTCTGAGAACACCCCCACCTGAGAAACGAGGCACCCGCATGCGCACTCGCCCTCTCCTCGCCCTCGCCGGCACCGTCGCCGCCCTCTCGCTGACGGCGGTCACCCCGGCCTCCGCCGCCGACCCGGCCGTCCTCACCACGGCCAACGGCGACGTCGCGGTCGGTGACGTCCTCAACGCCTCCCTCGCGAGCGGCACCAACGCCACCCTCTACTCCTCCGCCACCGGCACCAGCGGCGTCTCCTGCGCCTCGTCGGGCTTCAACGCCACCGTCACCGCCAACCCCACCGCCCCCGGCACGGCCGGCGAGTCGCTCACCGCGCACACCTTCGGCAACTGCTCCGCGAACGTCGCCGGCGTGCTCGGCGTCACCAGCATCACGGTCAACAACCTGCCGTACAACGCGGCCGTGTCCTCCGCCGGCACCCTCACCGTGACCCCGGCGGCCGGCTCCACCATCCAGACGACGGTCGTGCTGCGCACGCTCCTCGGCAGCATCAACTGCGTCTACAGGGCGCCCAGCCTGACCGGCGTCGCGAGCAACGCCGACAACAGCATCACCTTCACCGCCCAGCCCTTCGCCAAGGCGTCCGGCTCGTCGCTGTGCTTCGCGAACGGCTACTTCACCGCCAAGTACGCCCCGGTGACCGACGCGGGCGCCGTCGTCACCGTCAACTGACCACCACGGAAAGGACGAACGAACCTCCTCGGAGAACCGCTTCGGGGCGAGCTGAAGAACCGGTTCAGCGCCGTCGCAGGCGCAGGACCAGGGTGGCGCCGCCGGTGAGCACCAGCACCGCGGCGGCGCCACCCGCCAGCAGCGGCGCGGACGGCCCGGAACCGGCCCCGGAGGCGGACGCCACCGGGGTGCTCGCCGACGTGGCGGCCGCCGGCGCGCCGGAAACCGCCACCGTCCCCCGGGCGGGGGCGGCGGACGTCGTCGTACCGGTCGCCTCGCCCGCCGGGGCCGACGCGGCGGCGGACGGGGACTCCGGCGCGTCGGCGGACGTGGCCTTCGCGGACGGCGAGGGCGCGGCCGCGCCCTTCTCCGGGAACAGCACGTCCGAACACGAGTAATAGGTGTCGGGCGTGCTGCTGTTCTGCCAGACGGTGTACAGCACCTGGCGTCCGGTGCGGTCGGCGGGCAGCTTCGCCGTGAGCCGGTAGGCGCCGTCCCGCAGCGCCGGGTCCTTGACCTCGGCGAACGGCCGCTCCGGCAGATCGTCCCAGGTGAGGGGCCGCGACGGGTCGTATCCCGGTTTCGTCAGGTAGAACCTGAACGTGCCCGTGTGCGGGATCGTCGAGACGTACGTCATGCGCAGCGTCCCGCCCGGCGTCAGACGGGTCGACGGCCAGTCGGAGCGCGCGAGGTCCAGTCCACGGTAGGCGGGCAGACCGCCGCTGCACAGCTGCCCGTCGGGGATCGTGCTCCGGTCGCGTCCGCCGACGTCCGCCACCCGCAGGTTGTCCCAGGCCGTGAAGGGCGCCCCGTTGGCGGCCACGGCCGCCCGGCAGGCGGCGGACCCGGCGGCCGAACCGCCGTCGGGGGAGCAGGCGTGGACCCGGCTGACCGGGGTCGTCGGCGCACCGTGTGCCTGCGCCGGCCCCGCCGCTCCCAGCAGCACCGGCAGGATCGGGCTCAGGACGGCGGCCGCCAGGGCGGCGGCGCGGTGTGCGGTCGTGCGGCGCATCGGGACGTCTCCTCGGCCGGCGCGGGAACGGTTTCGAGGTGCAGTACGCAGCGGCGGCCCGGCGCGTTCACGCCGCCGGCGACCGGGCGTCCCCCGAGCAAACCCGGGCATCCACACACCACTTGCCGCCGGTAAGGGTGGTGTTCCGGCCGGATCGAGGGTTTCCCCCGTATCCGAACAACCTGTGCCCTGCCTATCGTTCCGACACAGCTGACCCACAGGTAACCCCTGGGGGCGGCGGTCCCGCCTGGCCGGCCTGCGCGTTGCTCCTCGATCCACCCCCCGCCGCTTCGACGACGAAGCGAATCGACCGAGGCTCCCCCTGCCCGGAGCCGGCCCCGAAAGGCACGCCCCTTGCGCACCTCTCCCGCTCTCGGACGGAAGCTGATATCCGTCGCCGCGGTCTCCGCGGCCCTCTTCACCGCCGCCACCACCGCCTCGTCCGCCGCCACCCCGGCCGGCGCACCCAGGGAGGCCGCCGTGCCGGCCGCCCAGACCGAGGCGGCGCCCGGCACCCCGGCCGAGCGCCTCATCGTCGGCTACAGGTCCGGTGCCGAGGAGGCGAAGTCGAACCAGGCCGCCGAGGCCGACGCCGCCGCCAAGGGCGAGAAGGCCGGCGAGGACGTCGACTTCGAGCGCCGCCTCGGCACCGGCGCCGCCCTGGTCGACCTGGGCTCCGGCCTCACCGGCGCGGACGTCGCCGACGTCGTCGCCGCGTACCGGTCGGACCCGCAGGTCGCCTACGTCGTACCGGACCGCCTGAACACCGCCAAGGCCGACCCCAACGACACCGAGTACGCCAAGCAGTGGGACCTGTTCGAGGCCACCGCCGGCATGAACGTGCCCGCCGCCTGGAACACCGCGACCGGCACCGGCGTGACGGTCGCCGTCATCGACACCGGTTACGTCGCCCACAGCGACCTCGCCGCGAACATCGTCGGCGGCTACGACTTCATCGCCGACACCGCCGTCTCGGTGGACGGCGACGGCCGTGACGGCAACCCGGCCGACCCCGGCGACTACTACGCGGCCGGCGAGTGCGGCGCGGGCGTCCCGGCCGGCAACTCCTCCTGGCACGGTACCCACGTGGCCGGCACCATCGCCGCCGTCACCAACAACGGCAAGGGCGTCGCGGGCGTCGCCCACGGCGCGAAGATCTCCCCGGTCCGCGTCCTCGGCAAGTGCGGCGGCTACGACTCCGACATCATCGACGCCATCACCTGGGCGTCCGGCGGCACGGTGTCCGGCGTTCCCGCCAACACCAACGTCGCCAAGGTCATCAACATGAGCCTGGGCGGCGACGGCGCCTGCACCTCGGCCACCCAGAGCGCGATCAACGCGGCCGTGAGCCGCGGCACGACCGTCGCCGTGGCCGCCGGGAACGAGAACGACAACGTCGCGAACCACTCGCCGGGCAACTGCAACAACGTGATCTCGGTCGCCGCGACGAACCGCACCGGCGCCAAGGCCTCGTACTCCAACTACGGTTCCCTCGTGGACATCTCGGCGCCCGGCGGCCAGACCAGCACCGGAACCGCCAACGGCATCCTGTCCACCCTGAACTCCGGCACCAGGACGGCGTCCACGGAGTCGTACGCCTACTACCAGGGCACCAGCATGGCCACCCCGCACATCGCGGGCCTGGTCGCGCTGATGAAGTCGGCGAACTCCACGCTGACCCCGGCGCAGATCGAGACGGCCATCAAGAGCAACGCCCGTGCCCTGCCCGGCGCCTGCTCCGGCGGCTGCGGCGCGGGTCTGGCGGACGCCGCCAGGACGGTGCAGGCGGTGAGCGGCTCCGGCGGCTCCACGGGGGGCACCACCTTCACCAGCACCACCGCGCTCGGCATCCCGGACAACGGGTCGGCCGTCGAGTCCCCGATCTCCGTCACCGGCCTCACCGGCAACGCGCCCACGGCCCTCCAGGTCGGCGTCGACATCACCCACACCTACCGCGGTGACCTGGTCATCGACCTCGTCGCCCCGGACGGTACGGCGTACCGCCTGAAGGCGTCCAGCAGCTCGGACTCCGCGGACAACGTCGTCGCCACCTACTCGGTGAACGCCTCCGGCGAGGTCGCCAACGGCACCTGGAAGCTGCGGGTCCAGGACGTGGCCGCGCAGGACACCGGGCGGCTCAACAGCTGGAAGCTGACCTTCTAGGGTCTTTCGCCAGGGCTTCACGAACGGGCGGGCCGGCCGGTGTGGATGGACACCGGCCGGCCCGCCGCACGTCCGGATCAGGAAGCCACGCGCCGCTCCGGCGAGGCCAGCACCCGCGCACCCCGGTCGGCGCGGGCGTCGAGGCCGGGGAGCAGACCGGGCACCGCGATGCTCGGCAGGATGTGCGCCCACATCACCGCCAGCCGGTCCCCGAGATCGGCGCGGTCGGTCAGCGCCCGGGACATCAACTGGATGCCCGTGAAGGTGCCCACCAGCAGCTCGACCGTCTCCGCCGGCTTCACCGTGGGCAGCAACTCGCCCCGCTGGCGGGCCGCTTCCAGCAGTTCGGTGAGGGCCTGCGCCCACTGCCGGAACGGCTCGCCGTGATCCACCCCGGACGGCGTCTCCTGGTCCACCGCCAGCCGCACGCTGCCCCGCAGCAGGGCGTTGTCCAGCAGTCGGCGCGCCACCACGAAGGTCATGTCGACGATCTCCTGCAGCTTGCACGGCTGCGGCGGGACCGTCCCGAAGGGCACCTGCTCGTTCAGGACCGCCTGGGCGAGAGCCTCTTTCGACGCGAAGTGGAAGTACAGGGCACCCTTGGTGACCTGGGCGCGCTCCAGGACCATGGCGATGGTGGTGGAGGTGTAGCCGTGCTCGTCGAACACCGCGCCCGCCGCTTCCACGATCGCCCTGCGCGTCCTGATCGCGCGCTCCTGTTTCGCCATTGCGAGCCCCTTCACGGCACCGAGCCGGGCGTCCCGCGCTCGGATGCGGGTTCGGTCCGATCATAGGATGCCGTCGACTGATCTCATTGAAAACAAACCGGTCGCCTCGTACTCTAACGCTCACCGAGCGGACGGTTCGCCCGTCCGCTCCGGGCCTTCGGGGCACCGTAGGGGGAGAGAGATGACGCGACCGCGGCAGCTTGCCGACACGCCGTCCCTGACCGCAACCGTTCCGCGCCAACTCGTCCACCGTGCCGCCGTCGCCGAGACCTTCCTCACCGGCTGGCGGCGCACCGGGGCCGACCGGTTCACGGTGTCCGCCCAGTGGCCGCGTGCGCACGCCCTGCACGTGTCGCCCGACTGGTCCGCGTACGACCCGCTGCTCGTCGTCGAAACGATTCGGCAGAGCGGCACCCTGGTCACCCACACCGAGTACGAGGTCCCGCTGGACCGGCAGTTCGTGTTGACCGAGTTCCACGTCAGCGCGGAACCCACGATGCTGACGCTCGGTCCGCTGCCTGCCGAACCCGAGGTCGAACTCGTCTTCACCGACGTCCAGTACCGGGGCGCACACCCCGCCGCCGCCCGCTACACCGCGCACGTCCTGCGCGACGGCGCCCGCGTCGCCACCGCGGACGTCGCCTTCACCTGCGTCAGCGGGCCCGTCTACCGGCGACTGCGCGGCGGCCGTACGCCGGAGACCGTGACCGCCGTCCCCGTCCCGCCCGGCGTGCCCGCCGACGCCGTCCGCCGGGCCCTGCCCACGGACGTCGTCCTCGCGCCGGCCGGCGCCGACCGGCCGGACCGTCGGCAACTGCGAGTAAATACCGCACACCCCGTTTTCTTCGACCATCCGCTCGACCACGTCCCCGGCATGCTGCTGCTGGAGGCCGCCCGCCAGGCCGCCCTGCTGGAAACACCGGGGGAACGGGTGCCGACGGCGTACCACGCCGTCTTCCACCGGTACGCGGAACTGGACGAACCCCTCTGGATCGAGGCGAAGGGCGGTCACGGAACCGACGTGCAAGTGCTCGGTGTACAGGGGAAGTCGACGGTCTTCGAGTGCCTGGTCGGTACCGCCGGATCGTGAACTGAGGTTTACTGGGGGCGAGAAACAAACGGCATGACCCGTTCTTTACGCCCAGGAGTGTCCAGTCGATGGCGAGGCAGCTACGCGCGGAGCAGACCCGTACGACGATCATCAGGGCCGCGGCCGACCTGTTCGACCGCAACGGCTACGAGTCGACCAGCCTCAGTGACATCGTCGAACACGCCCACGTCACCAAGGGCGCGCTCTACTTCCACTTCGCGGCCAAGGAGGATCTCGCCCAGGCCATCCTGGAGTTGCAGTCCCAGGCCGCGCGCCGGGTCGCCGGGGAGATCGACGAACGCGGCTACCCGGCCCTGGAGGCCCTGATGCGCCTCACCTTCGGCATGGCGCGGCTGTCGGTCGAGGGCCCCATCACCCGCGCCGGCCTGCGTCTGGCCACCGGCGGCGTCGCCGTACGGCCGCCCGTGCCCCACCCGTTCACCGAGTGGCTGGAGTTGATCTCCCGTGGGCTCGTCGGCGCGGTGCGGGAGGCCGACATCCATCCGGACGTCGACGTGGACGCGGTGGCCCACTCGCTGGTCTGTTTCTTCGTCGGCACCCGCGTGGTCGGCCGCTCCCGCGAACCCGGCGCGCGGCTGCCGCGCCGCATGGCCGAGATGTGGCACGTCCTCATCCGCGGTCTGGTCCCCGTCCCCCGCCGCCCCCGCTACCTGAGCCTCGCGGCCCGACTCGAACGGGAGGTCATGGCGGCGGTGTGAACCACCGCCCCTTCCTCCCCCGGCGGCCACGTCCGACGCGCGGCCCACGGTCCACGTGGCACGGCCACGGCGCGTGGGCCCCGCGCAGGCCGGCCGACCCTGCGGCCCGTGGTGCGCACGGCCGGTCCGGGCCCCGCGTCCCCCGTGCACGGCCGACGCCGTGCAGCGGGGCGTTCCCGGTCGGCCGCTCCTGCGGTTCGCCGGTTCGCGTCACCGGCCGCTGCCGGCCGTGGCGGCGCGTGCGCGTGGCCACGGCCGGCCCCGCCGTCCGTACGCCCGCCGCCCCACCCGCTCCGCGATACCGTGATCCGCATGCCCGACACCCCCCTCCCGCCCGTGATCCACGGCGACGAGCCCGGCTCCTTCCCGCACGGTGTCCTCGCCGAGCGGCACCCGGCGATCATCCGGCGGGTGCGGGACGCCTTCCCCTACGGACCCGAGGTCCGCGAGGCCCTGGACGCCCTGCTGACGAGCTGCGCCGAGGGTGTGATCGAGCCGCTCCCCGCCGACGCGCACGACCTCGACCGCTGGCGGGCCTGGGGTCTGGACGGGTACGCGGGCCGCTCCTGGTACGAGGTGCCCTGGCTGTGGTCGGAGAGCTATTTCTACCGGCTGCTCCTCGAGACCGTCGGCCACTTCCGGCCCGGTCCCTGGCAGGGACTCGACCCGTTCCGCCCGTTCAAGCTCGCCGAGCTGGAGGCCCCCGAGACCGACGAGGAACTCGCCGCGCTCGACGACCTCGAAGGCCGCCCGGCGCGGGAGCGGGCACAGGCCCTGCTGCACGGCTCCCTGTGGGGCAACCGCGCCGACCTCGGCTTCCGGCTCTCCGACGCGGGCGCCCGGGACCGGGCCGCCGTCCCCGCACTGGTCGCCGACGACAGCGAGAGCCTGTGGACGCTGCTGGCGCCGCCGGGGGCCGCCGACGGCACGCTGTGCCTGGTCGCCGACAACGCGGGCCGCGAGCTGATCCCCGACCTGCTCCTCGCCGCCCACCTCCTCGCCCACGGGCGGATCGGCCGCGTCGTCCTGCACGTCAAGCCGTACCCCTACTACGTCTCGGACGCCACGACGGCCGACGTCGTCGACGCGCTGCGCCGCCTGACGGCCGCTCCGGGGGCGGCCGCCGGATACGGGCGGCGGCTGTGGGCGGCGATGACGGACGGCACCCTGACGGTCCGCGCCCACCCCTTCGCCGCCGCCCCGCTGCCGTACGAGCGGATGCCGGACGACCTCCGCGCCGAGTTCGCGGCCGCGACGCTGACCGTCGTGAAGGGCGACCTCAACTACCGCCGTCTGGTGGGCGACCGGTGGTGGCCGCCGACGACCCCGTTCGGGGACGTGACCGCGTACTTCCCCGGCCCGGTCGTGGCCCTGCGCACGCTCAAGTCGGACGTGATCACCGGGCTGTCCGCCGGCACCGAGGCCGCGCTGACCGCCGCCGAGGGGCAGGACTGGCGCACCGGCGGGACCCACGCACTGATCCAGACCAGGAAGTGAGCACGGCGCGAACCCCCGTACCGGCCCGCCGCCCAGGGGCGCCCGATTCGCCGGTGTTCGCCCCGGGTTCACGCGATGGTGTGATCATGTCCCGCGCCGCGGATGAGGGTTGATGCCCCCGGGTAGGGCCCGGCCATGACGCAGCCGTTCGAACTCCCGCACTTCTACATGCCGTATCCCGCGCGGCTCAACCCGCACCTCGACGAGGCCCGCGCCCACTCGACGGGGTGGGCGCGCGAGATGGGCATGCTGGAGGGCTCCGGGATCTGGGACCAGGCCGACCTCGAGGCGCACGACTACGGCCTGCTCTGCGCCTACACCCACCCCGACTGCGACGGCCCCGCCCTGTCGTTGATCACCGACTGGTACGTGTGGGTGTTCTTCTTCGACGACCACTTCCTCGACATGTTCAAACGCACCCCCGACCGGGCGGCCGGCAAGGCCCACCTGGACCGGCTCCCGCTGTTCATGCCGCTCGACCTGTCGACCCCGGTGCCCGAGCCGCGCAACCCGGTCGAGGCGGGCCTCGCCGACCTGTGGGCGCGCACCGTGCCGGCGATGTCCGTCGACTGGCGGCGCCGTTTCGCCGTCGCCACCGAGCACCTCCTCAACGAGTCGATGTGGGAGCTGTCCAACATCGACGAGGGACGGGTCTCCAACCCCGTCGAGTACATCGAGATGCGCCGCAAGGTGGGCGGCGCTCCCTGGTCGGCGGGGCTCGTGGAGTACGCCACCGCCGAGGTCCCGGCCGCCGTGGCCGGATCGAGGCCGCTCAGGGTGCTGATGGAGACCTTCTCCGACGGCGTGCACCTGCGCAACGACCTGTTCTCCTACCAGCGCGAGGTCGAGGACGAGGGCGAGCTGAGCAACGGGGTGCTCGTCCTGGAGACCTTCTTCGGCTGCACCACCCAGCAGGCCGCCGACACCGTCAACGACATCCTCACCTCCCGCCTCCACCAGTTCGAGCACACCGCCCTGACCGAAGTGCCGGCGCTGGCCCTGGAGAAGGGCCTGCGCCCGGAGGAGGTGGCCGCCGTCGCCGCCTACACCAAAGGGCTCCAGGACTGGCAGTCCGGCGGCCACGAGTGGCACCTGCGCTCCAGCCGCTACATGAACGCGAAGGCGACCTCCTCCTCGCCCTGGGAGAGGCTGACCCACCCCGGCACCTCCGCCGCCGACGTCGGCGCCCTGCTCGCCTCGGCCGCCACGGGGACACCTCCCACGCCTTTCGGGCAGTGGGGGAGGCTGCGCCCTTACACGCACGTGCCGTTCCAGAAGGTCGGCCCGTCCCGGCTGCCCGAGTTCCCCATGCCCTTCCAGGTGGAGCTGAGCCCGCACCTGGACCGGGCCCGGCGCAACCTGGTCGAGTGGACGCGCCGGACGGGCATGTTGTCCGAAGGGGTGTGGGACGAGGACAAGCTCGCCTCGTGCGACCTGGCGTTGTGCTCGGCGGGCCTGGACCCCGACGCCACCCCCGAGGCCCTCGACCTCAGCGCCGGGTGGCTGGCGTTCGGCACCTACGGCGACGACTACTACCCGCTGGTGTACGGCCACCGCCGTGACCTGGCCGCGGCCAGGGCCACCACCGCCCGCCTCTCGGCCTGCATGCCCGTCGACGGTGAGGAGACCCCCGCCCCCCTGAACGCCATGGAACGGTCGCTGATCGACCTGTGGGCGCGCACGACCGCCGACATGACCCCCGACCAGCGGCGCACTCTGCGCGCGGCGGTCGACAGCATGACGGAGAGCTGGGTGTGGGAGCTGTCCAACCAGCTCCAGAACCGCATCCCCGACCCCGTCGACTACCTGGAGATGCGGCGCGCCACCTTCGGTTCCGACCTCACCCTGAGCCTGTGCCGCATGGGTCAGGGGCCGGCCGTCCCCCCGGAGGTGTACGCCAGCGGCCCGGTCCGCTCACTGGAGAACGCGGCCATCGACTACGCCTGCCTGCTCAACGACGTCTTCTCGTACCAGAAGGAGATCGAGTACGAGGGCGAGATCCACAACGCGATCCTCGTCGTGCAGAACTTCTTCGGCTGCGACTACCCGACCGCGCTCGGCGTCGTCCACGACCTGATGACCCAGCGCATGCAGCAGTTCGAGCACGTGGTCGCCCACGAACTGCCGGTCCTGTACGACGACTTCGGCCTGTCGGCGAAGGCCCGCGACGCCATGCGCGGGTATGTGGCGGACCTCCAGAACTGGCTGGCCGGCATCCTCAACTGGCATCGGCAGGTGGACCGTTACACATCCGCCTACCTGGCCCGCCGGTCCCATGGCTTCCTGCCCGGCCGTCCGCCGGCCGTCCCCGCGCTGCCGGTCGGCTGACGGCTGCGCCCGACGGCCCCGCGCCACCGGTCGGCCGACGGCTCACCTCGTTGCCGCCGTCGGCCGACCGCGCACCCGGACCGCCCCGCGGGGCGTGGTGCGGCGGGCCCGTCACACCGGTCGCGCCGCCGCAGGTCGTGTCGCGTGCTCGACCGCCGCCCGGGCCAGCCCCCGGACCATCGGGTGCGGGCGTGAGCCGTCGCCGTACAGCTCCGGCTGGAAGAGGGAGGCGAGGAAGAAGGGGTGCCCGGGGAGTTCCGCCATCCGCACCTGGCCCGCCGCGTCCCGGCCGGAGAAGCGCAGGCCGTGCGCGACCAGGGTGTCGAAGTGGCGGGAGAGGCCGTAACGGCAGGAATAGCGCTCGACCGTGGACTCCCTGCCGATCACCGAGTGGGCCAGCGAGCCCTGCTCCAGCAGGACGGTGTCCTCGTGGCCCTCCAGCGAGCAGGCCAGCGGTTCGAGGAGCGGGTCCGCGGCGGCGGGGTCGTTCTCGGCGTGCGCCGCGCGGGTCAGTCCGCAGGCGTTGCGGGCGAACTCCAGCAGGGCGTGCTGGAAGCCGCCGCAGGTGCCGAGGAAGGGGACGTCCTCCTCGCGGGCGGTGCGGATCGCGGCCAGGACACCGGCCTCGCTGCGGTACGGGCTGCCCGGCACCACCCAGACCGCGTCGAACCCGCGCACCGCGCCCTCGGCCTCCGCGTCGGACGAGGGGATCCAGTAGGCGTCGAGGACCAGCCGGTCCCGGGCGGCGAGGGCGTCGAGGAGGAGCGGGATCCGGGTGTGGGAGACGACGCCGGGGGAGCGGTCGCCCACCAGGGCGACCCTGGCGATGCGGGCGGTGCCTGCGGTCTGCGCGGTGCTGTCGGTCATGCCCCCATCCTCGGAGCGGCCCCGAGTTCACGTCCAACGATGATTCCTGCACTCCCGATAAGCAGAACTGATGCGACCCTGGTCGGCATGGACCCGCACCTCCTGCGCACCTACGTCACCGTGGCCCGCCTCGCCTCCTTCTCCGCGGCCGCGCGCGACCTCGGCTACACCCAGTCGGCCGTGTCCCAGCACATCGCGGCCCTCGAACAGGACCTCGGCGCACCGCTGCTCACCCGGCGCCCCGTCGCCCCCACGGCGGCCGGTGAGCGGCTCCTCGAACACGCCGGACCCCTGCTGCTGCGCCTGGACGCGGCCCGCGCGGACGTCGCCCGGATGGCCGCCGCCCCCGCCCACGGCCTGACCCTGGCCACCTCCCCGACCGCGCTCACCCCCGCGGCCCTCGCCGCGCTGCCGCCCGCCGGGGTGACGCTGCGCGTGCTGGCCCGCGACGCGGTCCCCGCCGCCGTCGCCGCGGGCACCGCGGACCTGGGCCTCGTCGACGGCCCGGCCGCCCCCAGCGACCCGCTCCCGCTGCCCGACGTGGCGCCGCTGACCACGTACGGCGTCGGGGAGGAGCCGGTCGGCGTCCTGCTGCCCACCGCCCACCCCCTGGCCCGCCGCGCCGGACTGCGCCTCGGCGACCTCGCCGACGCCCGCTGGATCGACGCCCCCGACACGGGCCTGCCGCTGCACCGGTTGCGCGCCGTGAACGGCGGTCGCGGCTTCCGGCCGGCCCTGCGCTACGAGGGCACCGACGTCCGCGTCCTGACCGCGCTCGCCGCCGCCGGTCACGGTCTCGCCCTCCTGCCCCGCTCGGCGACGGCCGGCGCCCCGGGCGCGGTGGTCGTCCCGCTCACCGCACCGCGGATCGTCCACCGGGTGGAACTCGTCCACGCCGGCACCCCGACGGGTGCCGCACGGGCCCTGGTCGAGGCGCTGTCCCCGGGCCGGTGAGTCCCGCGCCCGCACGCGTACCGCCGTCGACGGCCGGTCAGTCTCACTCGTTCGTGGCTCGTGGCGCCCCGGTGCGGCGGGTAGGGCACCAGCCGGAGGAGATCCATGGAACAGACCGCGTTGCGTCCCAAGCCCATGCCCGGCCAGGAGCCCGGCGGAAGCCCGTCCTGCGACGTACCGGCGTGCGGCCGGCCCCGCCACCCGCACGCCGCCCGCCGTCGCGGCCGGCGTTTGACGACCCTGCTGGCCGGCCTGTTCGCCGGTGCCGTCCTGGTGCTGTCCGGCGTCGGCCTCGGCACCCTGGGCGCCGCCGTGATCGGCGCGAGCGAACTGGCCGCGCTGCAACGGCAGGCGGGCGGGGGCGCGGCGTCCGCCGCGCCCCCGGCGGCCGGCCGCGGTCTCGCCGCGCCGGGCTCCCCGGCACCCGCGCCCGCCGACGCCACCCTGGGCCTAGAGATCGTGGACGGGAAGAAGGCGGGCGCCGAGATCGTCGCCGTCCACGTCCCCGGCCCCGGCTATTCGGCCGGTCTGGTGCGCGGGGACGTCGTCCTGCACTTCGGCGGGACCCGGATCGACTCCGCGGCCGATCTCGCGCGGGCGGTCGACGAGGCGAAGCCCGGCCGGGAGGCAAAGGTGACCTTGCGTCACAAGAGCGGCGCCTACCAGCAGTTGTCCGTGGTGCCGGGGATCGTCACCTGACGATCGGCCCGGACGCGCGCGTGCCGCGGGTCGTTACCCGGCGGTCCCGTCCGTGCACGCGAGTGCCCCGGGGCGGCACCCGGCGGCCCGGACCGTACGCCCGCCCGCCCGCCCGTCCGTCCGCCCGTCCGCCCGTCCGCCCGCGTCAGACGACCACGCGGAAGTGGCTCGTGAGCCGTCGCTCGTCGTCCAGGACGTGGAACGCGAGCCCGACCGGCGCCTCCCGGTCGGCGACCTCGTCGCCCTCCCAGGGCAGCCGAAGCGTCCATGTCACGCCGGGGCCCACCACCAGCGGCCGCCCGGCGAAGGTGGTGGCGGCCGGCGTGTGGGCGTGGCCCGTGATGATCCCGGCGATCTCCGGCCGCCGCCCGAGCAGCGCGGCCAGCCGGCCGGGGTCGCCCAACCGGTAGGAATCGGGCAGCGGGTGGTGCACCGCCACCGGCGGATGGTGGAAGGCGAGCAGCGCGGGCACGTCCCCGTCCAGCTCGTCGAGGGTCTCCTCGATCCAGGCGTACGTCTCGTCCGCCAGGGCCCCCTCGTCCTCGCCCGGGATGCTGGAGTCGCACATCAGGACCGCGCCGCCGTCGAACACCTGGACGCTGTTGACCGGTCCGTCGGCGGCCGGCAGACCGAGGAGGGCCTTGCGGTAGGGGGCGCGACGGTCGTGGTTGCCGGGGCAGGTGAGCACCGGCCAGGGAGTGTCGGAGCCCTGTGGCCCGAGGATGCGGGCGGCCTCCTCGTACTCGGCCTCCGCCCCGTGGTCCGCGATGTCTCCGGTGACCAGCAGCGCGTCCACCCGCCCCGGCAGGTTCCGGAGCCGGTCGCACGCCCGCTCGGCGCGCTCGGTGGCACGGGCGCTGCCGTCCAGGTGCAGATCACTGAGGTGAGCGAGTACGAGCACGGTGCCGGCCTCCCGAAGTGGATTAACGCTTGACCGAGATCCAACCATTAGATCTCGTGGCCGGGCAATCCACTTGCCCGGGGAACGACGGGCGGCATTCCCCGCGAAATCCCCGCCGATCGGGTCGCGCCGCCCCTGCCGACCGGGCAGGATGCTGCCCGTAGTCACCACGTCCTGACAGGGAGGCCCGGATGACCGGCCGTACGCCCGCGCGCTTCACCGCCGACGACTACCGGGCCCGCATGGAGCGGGCCGTGCACGCGGCCGGCGACGCGGGGCTGGCCGGGCTGCTCGTGGCACCGGGCCCGGACCTGGTCTGGCTCACCGGCTACGCGCCCCCCGCGGCCACCGAACGGCTCACCCTGCTCGTCCTCACGCCCGAGCGCGACCCCGTCCTCGTCGTCCCGGCCCTCGAGGCCCCCGACGCGGCCAAGGCGGCCGGGGCCCCCGCGCTCACCCTGCGGGACTGGACCGACGGCAAGGACCCCTACGCCGCCACCACCGCGCTCCTGGACGCCGGCGGGCGGTTCGGCGTCAGCGACAACACCTGGGCGATGCACCTGCTCAACCTGCAGAAGGCACTCCCGGACAGTTCCTACGCCTCCCTCACCGAGGCCCTGCCGATGCTGCGCGCCGTCAAGGACGCGGCCGAACTGGAGCTGATGGCCGCCGCGGGAGCCGCCGCCGACGCGACGTTCGAGGAGATCCGCGGGGTTCCCTTCGCCGGACGCAGGGAGTCGGAGGTCGGCGCCGACCTCGCCGACCTGCTCCGCCGCTTCGGCCACTCCCAGGTCGACTTCACCATCGTCGCCTCGGGCCCGAACGGCGCCAACCCGCACCACGAGGTCGGCGACCGCGTCATCGAGCAGGGCGACATGGTCGTCCTCGACTTCGGCGGCCTGAAGGACGGCTACGGCTCCGACACCTCCCGCACGGTCCACGTCGGCGAACCCACCGACGAGGAGCGCCGTGTCCACGACCTCGTGCGCGAGGCCCAGGAGGCGGGCTTCCGCGCCGTACGGCCCGGCGTCGCCTGCCAGGAGGTCGACCGGGCCGCCCGCGCCGTCATCGCCGACGCCGGGTACGGCGAGTACTTCATCCACCGCACCGGCCACGGCATCGGCGTCACCACCCACGAGCCGCCGTACATGATCGAGGGCGAGGAACAGCCCCTCGTCCCCGGCATGTGCTTCTCCGTCGAACCGGGCGTCTACCTCCCCGGCCGGTTCGGGGTGCGCATCGAGGACATCGTCACCGTCACCGCGGACGGCGGCCGCCGGCTCAACGGCACCACTCGCGAGATGGTCACAGTCGGCTGACACCCACAGGAGAGTCCCGGAACCCACCGAACGGCTACGGCGCGACCATGACCCCAGCACCCACACCCACCGCGGACACCGTCCGCCGGCTGGTCCGAACGCTCCTCGAGAACGCCGGCGACGGCGGTCCCGGCCCCGAGGTGCGGCCCGTCTCCGAGGAGGGCGGGCACGGTACCTGGTGGGTCGGCACCCGCCACGTCCTGCGGCTCGCCCCCGATCGTGAGGCGACCGTCCGCATGCGCCGTGAGCTGCGGCTGCGCGACCTCGTCCGAGCGCACGTGCCGGTCACCGTGCCGACCGCCGTCGCGCACGGCGAGTGGTCACCCGGCCTCGCCTACACCCTCGACACCAAGGTGCCCGGCGGCACCGCCGAGGACCACGACGTGTCCGCCGTCGGCGAGGCCGACCTGGCCGCGCTGCTCGGCGGACTGCGCGAGGTGCCGGCCCGGCAGGCCGAGACGATCGGCGTGCCGCGCGTCGCCCCGCGCTCCCTCGAGGCACTGCGCCGCATGGCCGTCGCCGCCGGCGAACGCCTCGCCGCCGCCGACGAGTTCGACCCCGCCCGGCTCCACCAGCTCACCCCGCCCGGCGCGGCCCAGCTCGCCGCACAGCCCGCCACCGCCGTCCTCGTCCACCACGCCCTGCGGGGCGAGCACCTCGTGGTCAGCGCCGACGGCCGGGTGCGCGGCGTCCTCGACTGGACCGGCGCGGTCGTCGGCGACCCCGCCGAGGACATCGCCGGGCTCGCCCTCGCCGTCGGCTCCGGCGCCGCCGTCCGCGCCGCCACCCTCACCGGGTACGGCGCCCGCGCCTGCCTGCGCGGCCTGTGGCTGGCCCGCTGCGACACCGTCGTACGCCTCGCCGAACGCCTGACCGGCCACGGCGCCGAGCCCCCGGCCCTGCCGCGCACCCAGCTGCGCCGGGCCTGGGAGGCGATCCTGCTGGAACGCGTGACGGAACTCAGGGAGGACGGGACGGACGACTAGCGCGTGCCCGCCCCACCCCCGTGCGGTGGCCCTCAGTCCTGCTCCAGGACCACACAGGACTCCCCGGGCAGGCGCAGCAGCCCGTCCGCGCCCGCCGTCTCCACCGGCTCCCACGCGGCCAGCACGCGCGCGGGGCGGGTGCCGAGCGGGATCTCCGCCGGTGCCGTGCCGAGGTTCACGGCCACCCGGACGTCCCCGCGGCGGAAGGCCAGCCAGCGGGCCTGCGCGTCGTGGGCGACCTTGAGGTCGGCCAGGTCGGGGTCGGTGAGGTCGGCATGGGCGTGCCGCAGGGCGATCAGCCGGCGGTACCAGGCCAGCACGCGCGCGTGGGGCTCGCGCTCCGGTTCCGACCAGTCCAGGCAGGAGCGGTCCCGGGTCGCCGGGTCCTGCGGGTCCGGCACGTCCTCCTCCGCCCAGCCGTGCTCCGCGAACTCCCGCCGCCTGCCCCGCCGCACGGCCTCCGCCAGCTCCGGGTCGGTGTGGTCGGTGAAGAACTGCCAGGGCGTGCCCGCCGCCCACTCCTCGCCCATGAACAGCATCGGGGTGTACGGCGAGGTCAGCGTCAGCGTCGCCGCGCAGGCCAGCAGGCCGGGGGAGAGGGCGGCCGCGAGCCGGTCGCCCTGGGCGCGGTTGCCCACCTGGTCGTGGGTCTGGGAGTAGCCGAGGAGCCGGTGCGCAGGCAGCCGGGTACGGTCCAGCGGCCGGCCGTGGGACCGGCCGCGGAAGCTGGACCAGGTGCCGTCGTGGAAGAACCCGCCGGTGAGGGTCTTGGCGAGCGCGGCGAACGGATCGCGCCCGAAGTCGGCGTAGTAGCCCTGGGACTCGCCGGTCAGGGCGGTGTGCAGGGCGTGGTGGAAGTCGTCGTTCCACTGCGCGTGCAGCCCCAGGCCGCCCTCCCGGCGGGGCGTGATCAGCCGCGGGTCGTTCAGGTCGGACTCGGCGATCAGGAACAGCGGCCGGCCCGTCTCCTCGGCGAGCGCGTCCACCGACTCCGACAGTTCCTCCAGGAACGGGTACGCGCGCGTGTCGGCCAGCGCGTGCACCGCGTCCAGCCGCAGCCCGTCGATCCGGTAGTCGCGCAGCCACGCCAGCGCGCTGCCCAGCAGGAACGCCCGCACCTCGTCCGAGCCGGGCGCGTCCAGATTGACGGCCGAGCCCCACGGGGTGTGGTGCGTGTCGGTGAAGTACGGCCCGAACACGGGCAGGTAGTTGCCCGAGGGGCCCAAGTGGTTGTGCACGACGTCCAGGACCACCCCCAGACCCAGCTCGTGCGCCCGGTCGACGAACCGCTTCAGCGCCTCGGGACCGCCGTACGGCTCGTGCACCGCCCACAGCGACACCCCCTCGTAGCCCCAGCCGTGCCGGCCGGGGAAGGGGCAAAGTGGCATCAACTCCACGTGGGTCACACCGAGTTCGACGAGATGGCCGAGCCGGTCGGCCGCGGCGTCCAGGGTGCCCTCGGGGGTGTACGTGCCCACGTGCAGCTCGTACAGCACCGCACCCGGCAGTGGCCGCCCCGGCCACCGCGCCCGCCACGCGTACCGGCCGTGGTCGACGACCGCGCTCAGCCCGTCGGGCCCGTCCGGCTGACGGCGCGACCGCGGATCCGGCCGCACGGGGCCGTCGTCCACCGCGAAGCCGTACCGGGTGCCGTCCCGCGCCTCCGCCTCACCGGTCCACCACCCCGGCCGCGCGGCGTCGCGCTCCAACGCGCGCGTCACGCCCTCGCACTGGAGCGTCACACGTTCGGCCTGCGGTGCCCACACCTCGAACTGCACGGACGGTTCCCCTTCGTCTGCTCACCGTGATGTAGCCCGACCCATCGTGCTCCAAACGAGGTCGATCCGCCGCACGAACACTCCCTTCGCGGCCGGTGTCGTGGCGGTCCGTTCCGGGCACGCGCGCCGCGGCGCCGTTTTCCCGTTTTCTGGACACCCGACGTCCACTGACCGACAATCACGAACGTGACGTCGTCATTCGAGTTCAACACGTACCCCGCGCGCCTGTCCGACATGGAGCGCGACAGGGCACTGAAGGTGCTCCGTGACGGTGTCGCCATGGGCCGTCTCTCCCACGACACGTTCATCCGGCGCATGGAACTGGCGCTCGCCGCCCGCCGCTCGGACGAACTGGCGGTCCTCACCGCCGACCTGCCCAGGGAGAGCCGCTTCTCGCGCGCCGTGTTCGGCACCGTCGAGGCCGTCTCCGGCTTCACCGTACGGCTGCGCAGGGCCTGGCAGGCCGAGCGGCTGCCCAAGCTGCTGCTGCCGCACCCCGGCACCGAGCGCGCGCTGCGCATCGGCCGCGACCCCGCCAGCGGCCTCCGGCTGACCCACGACAGCGTCTCGCGCGTGCACGCCGAACTCAGCCGCCAGGGCGGCATGTGGATCCTGCGCGACCTCGGTTCGACCAACGGCACGACCGTCAACGGGCGGCGTGTCATCGGCGCCGCCGTCGTCCGCGAGGGCGACCAGGTCGCGTTCGGGCGGATGGCGTTCCGCCTCTCGGTGAACTAGGGCGTGTTTCGAAAGTAGCGTCGTCTGCCCGAAGGGCAGGCCCGGCGGCGTCTGGTGCGTGCGATCGCAAGGCGGAGGGTCGCTCCGATACTGGTTGTATCGGGGCGATCCCGACAACGCGGCGAGCGTGCGTGCCAGGCGTCGCCGGGCAAACGGGACTTTCGAAACACGCCCTAGGCCTCCGCGCCGGGCCCGCGGGCCGCCCGACCCGTGCGGAGATCCCGGGCACGACCGGCAAGTCGAGCCGCCCGGGGCGGTGTTGACGTACCTTCCGGGCCATGACTCACTGTGTGCACCCGGCACTCCCGGTGAACCGAAGGCGCTCCCGACGCGGAGGTGTGTCCTGCCGGCACTTCGGCGCTACCCGACCGTGGACGAACTCGCGGCCCGCGCGGCCGCGCTCGTCGCCCGCCGGCCCCGCGACACCCGGCTGCGCCGCGTCGGCGTCTCGCGCGCGGGCACGCCCCTGTGGCTGCTCTCCGTGGGCCACGGCAGCCGGCAGGCCCTGGTCGTCGCCGGGCCGCACGCCAACGAACCCGTGGGCGGGGGCACCGTCCTGCGGCTCGCCGAACGCGTCCTCGCCGACCCCCGGCTCACCGAGGACGCCGACGCCACCTGGAACCTGCTGCTCTGCCTCGACCCCGACGGACTGCGCCGCAACGAGGGCCGGCTGTCCGGCCCGTACACCCCTCGGCCGCTACTTCCGGCACTTCTTCCGGCCCGGCTTCCTGGAACAGCCCGAGTGGCTGCCCGACGGGGCGCAGGCCGCAGCGCTGCCCGAGACCCGGGCGCTGCTCGGCCTCCAGGACGAGCTGAAACCTTTCTTCCAGGGTTCGCTGCACGGTGTCGACGTCGGCGGCGGCTTCGTCGAACTCACCCGTGACCTGCCCGGACTGCCCCAGCGCGTGGCCCGCGCCGCCCGTCTCGGCATCCCCCGCGAACTCGGCCCCTACGACACCCTGTACTGGCCGGAACTGGGGCCCGCCGTCCACCGGATCCCGCCGCCGCGCCCGCGCGACCTGGCCGCCGCCATCACCGAGGCCGCCGTCGAGTCGACCTGGTACCACCCGCACCGGCACGGCACCGTCACCGCGGTCGTCGAGGCGCCCATGTGGG
Source organism: Streptomyces sp. NPDC051051 (assembly GCF_040682975.1). NCBI lineage: Bacteria > Bacillati > Actinomycetota > Actinomycetes > Kitasatosporales > Streptomycetaceae > Streptomyces > Streptomyces sp. NPDC051051. Next base: position 26,498 of record NZ_JBFBCB010000033.1, on the reverse strand, counting down.
GCGTCGCCGCCGTCGAGGACGGCTCACCGCCCGCCGACCGCGACGCCGTCCTCCGCGCGGTGAGCCGGACCCTGCGCCGCGGGACCCGGCTCCTGGAGCGCGTCCTCGCGCGCGTGCGGCCCCATCTCCCCGGCGCACCCGACACCGCCCGCCTGCTCGCCCCGGTCGACGACCACCTCCTCGTCTGCCCCGGCCTCGCCGACGCCTGGGTCCCCGACACCGGCGACCCCATCCGCCCGCTCCCGCCCCTGAACACCGCCCACCTGGCCGCCCTGCGCATCGCCGGCCGCCGTATCGCCGTGCGCACCGCTGGCCTGCTGCACCAGTTCGTCGCGGGGTCCGGGCGCGATCCGGCCGGCGCGCTGCCGGAGCTGGACGCGCTCATCGACGCGTGGTGCGCCGACTACCACGACGGTCTGGGGGCCCGCTGGATCCCCGTCGCCCGCCAGGTGGAGTACCGGACCAGGGTCGTCCTCGCCGCGTTCGAACTGGCCGCGCGGCCGGCCTGCTCACCCGCACGATCGGGTGAGCAGGACTGGGGAACCGGGCCCGCCGTGCCGATGCACCGGGAATGAAGCACTTCCCCGCACCCCGCCTCCTGGGCGCCCTGCCCGTCACGGCCGCCCTCCTCCTCGTCGCCGTCGCCCCCGCCCGGGCATCGGCGCCCGGTCATGTCCTGCCCGGCGACGGGCTCCGGCTCAGCGTCACCACGGGCGACTCCCGCGCCGGCGACAACCGCGGCACGCTCCTGCTGTGCGACCCGCCCCAGGGCCACTCCCGCGCCGCCGAGGCCTGCGCCGACCTCACGGCGGCGAACGGCGACATCGACGCCGTCGCGCCGCGGGAGGCCGTCTGTTCCCTCCTGTACGCGCCCGTGACCGCCCACGCGAGCGGCCGGTGGCACGGCCGCCCCGTCGAGTACACGAGGACCTTCTCCAACACCTGCGTGATGCTCGCGGAGACGGGCGCGGTGTTCGCCCTGGACGACGAGCAGCTCCCCGAACTCCCCGAACTCCCCGAACTCCCCGAACTCCCCGAACTCCCCGAACTGTCCGAGCTGTCCGGGGTGTGAGGCCGGCCGGCTCCGGGCACGCGCGCGTGTCCGGAGCCGCCCACCCCCTGCGCGACACCCCGGCGCGGTCGGCACATCACTGCCCGGCGGGGAAGTCCGTGGAGGCCGCGAGGTCGCGCTGCGCCTCGAAGTCGGCGATCCGCCTGCGCAGCACGCCGAGGGTGGAGTCCAGGGCCTGCGAGCCGAGCACCATCCGCGGGGGTGCAGGTTCGGTGTCGACGGATTCGATGATGCGCGCGGCCATGCGCTGCGGGGCGCCGACGCGGCTGATCGTGCCGCCGTCGCGGACTTGTGCGACTCGAGAGGTCCGGCTCCTCCGCAGCACCGATCCTCTCCAGGCCCGAGTCGTTCCAGGTCGGCACGGGCTTTCCTCCGGGCGGTTCAGGAGTCGAGGGTGGCGTTGCCGAGCCGGCTGGCCATGGCAGGGTCGCGGTGGTCGAAGAACAGCGACGCCCCGGTGTCCAGGGTGGCGACGGCCGCCATCTGGTCGTCGGTGAGCGCGAAGTCGAAGACGTCGAGGTTCTCCGCCATCCGGTCGGCGCGCACCGACTTCGGAATGACGACGACCCCGCGCTGGACGAGCCAGCGCAGCACGACCTGCGCCACGGACTTGCCGTGCGCGGCGGCGATCGCGCTCAGGTGCGGGTCGGTGAAGAGGTTGTTGCGCCCCTCGGCGAACGGGCCCCACGACTCGATCTGCACCCCGCGCTCGCGCATCAGGTCCTGGTCCGCGGTGCGCTGGAAGAACGGGTGGGTCTCGACCTGGTTCACCGCCGGGGTGATCTCGTTGTGGTCGATCAGGTCCACGAGCCGGTCCGGGTAGAAGTTCGACACCCCGATCGCCCGGACGAGACCCTCGCGGTGCAGGGCCTCCATGGCCCGCCAGGAGCCGTAGACGTCGCCGTAGGGCTGGTGGATCAGGTACAGGTCGAGGTGGTCCAGGCCGAGCTTGCGCAGCGAGGTGTCGAAGGCGCGCTTCGCCCTTTCCTCACCGGCGTCGGAGACCCACAGCTTGGTCGTGACGAACAGGTCCTCGCGCGGAACGCCGCTGCTGCGGATCGCGCGGCCGACGGCCTCCTCGTTCCCGTACGCCGCGGCCGTGTCCAAGGACCGGTAGCCGGCGGCGAGGGCGTCGCCGACGGCTCGCTCGGTCTCCTCCGGCGGGATCTGGTACACGCCGAAGCCGAGGATCGGCATGTCGACGCCGTTGTTCAGGGTGACGGTCTGCATGGAAGCTCCTGGGAGTGGTGCGGTCACGGGGGTTCTCGGCGTCCGGCATCCGCCGGGCGCCTTCCGGGTGGGTCTCTCCGGGGGCCGGGGCAGGCCGGAGAGCCTGTCGAGCACCGCGGGGGTGAGCCGGATGCCGTCGGCGGTGTTCTCCTCGATCCGGGACCCGCGCTCGGTTCCGGGGGCGGGGCGATGTCCCCACCCTGGGCCGACAGCCAGGCGATGGCCACCTGGGGCGGGTGGCGCCGGCCTCGGCGGTGACGGAGCGGACGGCGTGGGCGCGGCGAACGGGGTCCGGCGCGATCCGGGAGACCTCCGGTTCCCCCGGCCCGACGTGCCGCATCGCGTACCGCCTCTCGTCGTTCCTCTTGTCGTTCCTCGCGCCGGACGCTTGCCGCGGCCCGGGCCGCCCGTGCAGCAGTACCCCTGTGCACGGCGACCCCCTCGACGCCGGTGCTCCGTGCGGGCACGCCGCGACGTCGTCCACCCTGCCTCCGGCAGCCGGTGACAGGCAGGCCGAGATGTGCGGGGGCCGGTCAGCGGAGGGGGGTGCGACAGGGCCCCCTGTCCCGGCGTGCCACCGCACGGCCGGAGAGGAACCGGCGTCACGGCACCCGAGCAGCACAGCAGCGGCGACGAACCGGGGCGCTTCCTGCGTGCCCGCCGCACCCGGACCGGTCCCCGGGCCGTCGGCCCGACCCCCGGGCCCGGTACACGCCGCACCCCCGGCCTGCGGCGCGAGGAGCCGGCCACGCTCGCCGGAGTCGGCGTCGGCGGGATCACCCTCGGTTCCCGGGGCAGGAGCCTCGAAGGCGCTCCCGGCCGGCGCATGGGCGTCTGCACCGCCGAACCGGGAACACCCGATCACGACGCCGTGCTCCTGCCCGGCACGACCGCCGCGCCTGCCGGACCGAGGCCGTCCACGTCCAGGGGATGACAGGCCGACAGCGGGGCCCGGTGTTCCGCACCGGCCCCGGCCTCTACGGCTGCCGCGGTGCCCCCTCGCGCGCGTGCAGGGCCGCCGCGACGACCGTGCGGGACTGGTGCTCGACCTGGTGCTCCAACGGCACCCAGCGGGCCCGGAACCGCTCGGCGAACGCGTCGCTCCACCCCGCCACGAGACGCTCCAGACGGGGCGCCGCCCGGTCGTTGCGCTCCCGCAGCACCCGCCACAGCATCGCCGCCGCCCGCAACGGCAGCCGACGGGCGAAGGCGTCCACACTGCCGACGTACGCCACCGTGGTGTCGGCCGGGGACGTGTGCGTCCAGTCGGCGGCCAGCCCCGGCACCAGCTCCAACGCCCAGCGGGCCGCCCGCAGCAGCGGCCCGTCGACGCCCTCCAGCCGCGGCGAGGCCTCCGCCAGCACCCGCTCCACCTCCCGCGCGTCCCGCAGCAGCCGCCCCGCCAGCCGCCGGATCGCCTCCGCGGGATCCGGGTGCGGCGCCGGGTCGTCGACCATGTCGCTCGCCCACATCGGCACCTCCACGACCGCGGTCAGGCCGCCGTGGCGGTGGGCGTGGTACCAGGTGCTGTGCCGCGCGTCGTCCGGCATGCTCGGATACGCCGTCCCCGCCCCGGGCTCCGGCATCACATGCACCCCGGGCCCGGACGCCGGCCAGCCCGCCGCGTCGCAGGCGCCCGTCTCCACCGGGATGTGCAACTGCGCCGCCGACTTGGCGAACGGCTCGGTCAGGCCCGGTACGTCCCTCGTCAGCTGCACCCAGCTGCCGCCCAGGTCGGTGCCGTGCAGCGTCACCTGGAGGTAGGGCCGCAGCTCGTCGATGACGCCGGTCAGCGCGCGGGTCTCGGGCGGCAGCCGGTCCGCCGGCAGCAGTGCCGGGGACCACTCGGGCTGCTCCGGGCCCGCCGGCCGGAAGAAGCCCCGGTGGTACTCGAGCAGGCTGCGCGGCGCGGGCGTCACGTGCAGGTTCGCCCCGTCGGGATCCGCGCACAGCAGGAGGTGCCAGGACGTGCCGTCCCGCAACTCCCTCTCGTGCAGGACCCGTTCGGCCAGGGCGAGCAGTGCGGGACCGCCGGCGGGTTCATTCGCGTGGGCCCCCGCGACGACCAGCACGGCCCGACGCGCGTGCCCCACCGACAGCAGGTGCAGCGGCCGTCCCGCGCGGGAGAGCCCCACCTTCCGCAGCCTGCACAGCCCGGGTCGGAGCGCGGCCAGCGTCCTGGCGGACGAGGTCAGTTCCGTCACCGTGGGGTAGCGCAGCTCCGGCAGGAGACTCACCCCCGTCACGTCCGCCCGGCCTTCGCATCCGCAGTACCCCACGGACTCGGTGACCTGTCAAGAACGCGCCACGGATGCTTTCGGGGGGCGCCCGGAAGCACTCCGCGAGCGGCCCCGGCGGCCCCCGGCGACTGCCGCAGCGTCCGGGGCCGCCGCCTCGCCGCCGCCGCGGCCGGCCCCGCGCCACGTGTCACCCCACCCTCTCCAGCAGCGCCACCGGCAGCCGCCCGAACAGTTCCGCCACGCGCGCGTGCCCCGTGAACTCCCGGCCGGGGTCCAGGGCGTCCACCCACCTGCCCGGAGGGAGCGTGAGCCGGGTGTCCCCCCAGCCGCCCGCCTCCGCCAGGCGCAGGGACAGCCGGGTGGCGGCCGTGACGACCCGGCCGGAGCGGGCGAAGGCCAGGCAGTGGTCCGCGGCCGGTCCCTCGGCGGGCAGCGGCTCGTACGTCGCCGCCGGACCGAAGGCGTCCGGACGCCTTCGGCGCAGCCGCAGCGCCGCCGCCGTCACGGCCTCCTTGGCGCCGGCGCCCTCGGTGCCGACGCCTTCGGTGCCGACGTCCGCCGGCGGGAAACGGACGGGGCGCCGGTTGTCGGGGTCGACCAGCGCCAGGTACTCGCCCTCCGTGCCCTGGTAGACGTCCGGCACCCCCGGCATCGTCAGCTGCACCAGCGCCGCGCCCAGCACGTTCGCCCGGACGTGCGGCGCGAGCGCCTCCCGCAGGGCGGCCACCCGCTCACCCGGCACCCCGCACGGACCCACCGTGACGAACGCCGCCACGGCCTCCTCGTACGGCGGCTCCTGCTCCGTCCAGCTCGTGTACATGCCCGCCTCGCGCACATGCTTGAGCAGGGCCTCCCTGACGCGCTCCGGGGCGGCCGGCCCGAGCCCGAACGCGGTCTGCCAGGCCGCCCACGCCAGCTGCCCGTCCGGCACGCCCTCCCCGGTGTGCGTCACCTGCTCCAGGACCTCCGCCCAGCGTTCCGGGCACTCGGTGAGCACGGCCAGCGCCGCCCGGACGTCGGCGCTGCGCTTGGTGTCGTGCGTGGACAGGACCGTCCCGGTCAGCGGCCAGTCGCGCTGCACGCGCGCGCAGTACGCGTGGAAACCGGCGGGGGAGACGCCCTGCCGGCCGGGGTCGCCGCCGACCTCGTTCGCCGAGAGCAGCGGCACGTACCGGTAGAACGCCGTGTCCTCGACCGACTTGGCCCGCAGCGCGGACGCCGTCTGCGCGAACCGGGTGCGGAACTCCACCGCCTCCGGACCCTCCCCGCCGCCCAGCACCAGGCCGCGCACCACGTCCACGGCGCCCGCCTCCTCGGGGACGACGAAGGCGAGCCGGGCCTCCTCGGCGGCCTCCTCGGTGACGACGGCGGCCGCGTCGCCCGAGACGTACGGCCGGTAGACCTCCATGCGCACCAGCAGCTCCTCCAGCGCGGTGCGCAGCGCCCAGGGTGCCCGGTCACGCAGCGCCGGGTCCGGCGACGCCGCGCACGCGCGCGCGGCCGCCCGCGTCAACCGGTCCAGCTCGGTCGCCAGCTCGTGCCTGAGGACCGCGTACGCCGCCCGCCGCACCGTCGCCGCCCAGTCCCCGCCCCGGTCCGTCTGCGGGGCCGCGAACCGCCGGTACAGCTCCAGCAGCTCCCCGGCGCCCGCGGGGTCCGTGAACAGGCCGTCGACGTGGCGCAGGGCGTCGTAGCCGGTGGTGCCCGCGACCGGCCAGGCGTCCGGCAGCCGTTCGCCGTCGGCGAGGATCTTCTCCACGACCGTCCAGCGGCCCCCGCTCGCCCCGTGCAGCCGTGCCAGATAGGCGTCGGGGTCGGCGAGCCCGTCCGGGTGGTCCACGCGCAGCCCGTCCACCACGCCCTCGTGCAACAGCTGGAGGATCTTGCCGTGCGTGGCGTCGAACACCTCCGGGTCCTCCACCCGCACCCCGATCAGCTCCGAGATGCTGAAGAACCGCCGGTAGTTCAGTTCCGTGCGGGCCAGCCGCCACCACGCCGGCCGGTACCACTGGGCGTCCAGCAGCTCGGGCAGCGGCAGGTCCGCGGTCCCCTCGCGCAGCGGGAACGCGTGGTCGTAGTAGCGCAGGACGTCCCCGTCGACGCGCAGCTCGTCGAGCACCTCGCCCACCGGACCGCCGAGGACGGGCAGCAGCACCCGGCCGCCCTGCGCCTCCCAGTCGATGTCGAACCAGCGCGCGTACGGCGACCGCGGGCCCTCCCGCAGCACCTCCCACAGGGCGCGGTTGTGCCGCGGGGCCATGGCCATGTGGTTGGGCACGATGTCCACGACCAGTCCGAGTCCGTGCTCGCGCGCCGTGCGCGACAGGGCCCGCAGCCCCTCCTCGCCGCCCAGCTCCGCCCGCACGCGCGTGTGGTCGACCACGTCGTAGCCGTGCGGGGAGCCGGGCACGGCCTCCAGCACGGGCGACAGGTGCAGATGCGACACGCCGAGCGAGGCCAGGTACGGCACGGCCGCCGCCGCGGCCCCGAACGGGAACCCGGGCTGGAGCTGGAGCCGGTAGGTGGCCGTGGGCACGACGGGGACAGGGCGCTCAGAGGTCATGCAGACCTACGTACCCGCCCTGCCCCCTTTCGTGTCATCCCGGCCACCGGGTAGTGCCCACCGCCGGGTGGCGGCCACCGCCGGGTGGTGGCCTACGCGGGCCGCTGGAGGACGGTCATGCTCCGGTCGACCAGGGTCAGCCGGTCACCGGCCGCGACCTTCACGGGCGTCTCCCCCCGCACGGACTCCGGGTTCGCCGTGTCCACGACCACCTGCCACTGCCGCCCGTGGTCGACCGGCACCACGAACTCCAGGGTCTTCGGGGAGGCGTTGAACATCAGCAGGAAGGAGTCGTCGGTGATCCGTTCCCCGCGCGAGCCCGGTTCGGAGATCGCGTTGCCGTTGAGGAACACCGTCAGCGTCGAGGCCTGCGCCGAGTTCCAGTCCCGCTGGGCCATCTCCTTGCCCTCCGGGGTGAACCACGCGATGTCCGACAGGTCGTCGTGCGTCCCCTCCACGGGCCGTCCGTGGAAGAAGCGGCGGCGGCGGAACACGGGGTGCTCCTTGCGCAGCCGCACGATCGCCCGCGTGAAGTCGAGCATCCGGTCGCCCTCCCCCTCGGGGTCGGGCCACTCCACCCACGACAGCTCGCTGTCCTGGCAGTAGGCGTTGTTGTTGCCGCGCTGGGTGCGCGCCACCTCGTCGCCGTGGCTGATCATGGGCACGCCCTGCGACAGCATCAGCGTCGCCATGAAGTTCCGCATCTGCCGGGACCGCAGCTCCCGCACGTCCGGGTCGTCGGTGTCGCCCTCGACGCCGCAGTTCCAGGACCGGTTGTGGCTCTCGCCGTCCCGGTTGTCCTCGCCGTTGGCCTCGTTGTGCTTCTCGTTGTACGACACCAGGTCGCTCAGCGTGAACCCGTCGTGGCAGGTCACGAAGTTGATCGAGGCCAGCGGCCGGCGCCCGTCGTCCTGGTACAGGTCGGAGGAGCCGGTCAGCCGGGAGGCGAACTCGGCGAGCGCGCGCTGCTCGCCCCGCCACACGTCCCGCACGGTGTCGCGGTACTTGCCGTTCCACTCGGTCCACAGCGGCGGGAAGTTCCCCACCTGGTAGCCGCCCTCGCCCACGTCCCACGGTTCGGCGATCAGCTTCACCTGGGAGACGACCGGGTCCTGCTGCACCAGGTCGAAGAACGACGACAGCCGGTCCACCTCGTGGAACTGGCGGGCCAGGGTCGCCGCGAGGTCGAAGCGGAACCCGTCGACGTGCATCTCGGTGACCCAGTACCGCAACGAGTCCATGATCATCTGGAGCACGTGCGGGGACCGCATGAGCAGCGAGTTCCCGGTCCCGGTGGTGTCCATGTAGTACCGCGGGTCGTCCGCCAGCCGGTAGTACTGCGCGTTGTCGATGCCCCGGAAGGACAGCGTCGGGCCCAGGTGGTTGCCCTCGGCGGTGTGGTTGTAGACCACGTCGAGGATCACCTCGATGCCCGCCTCGTGCAGCGCCCGCACCGCCGACTTGAACTCCAGGACCTGCTGCCCGCGGTCGCCCCAGGAGGCGTAGGCGTTGTGTGGGGCGAAGAAGCCGATCGTGTTGTAGCCCCAGTAGTTGTTGAGGCCCATGTCGACCAGGCGGTGATCGTTGACGAACTGGTGTACGGGCATCAGCTCCAGCGCCGTGACGCCCAGCTCGGTGAGGTGTTCGATGATCGCCGGGTGCGCCAGGGCGGCGTAGGTGCCGCGCAGCTCCTCCGGCAGCTCCGGATGGAGCATCGTGAGGCCCTTGACGTGCGCCTCGTAGATCACCGTGTGGTGGTACTCGGTGCGGGGGCGCCGGTCGTCGCCCCAGTCGAAGTAGGGATTGACCACCACGGACGTCATCGTGTGGGGCGCCGAGTCGAGGTCGTTGCGCTTGTCGGGGGCCCCGAAGTGGTAGCCGTACACCTCCTCGCCCCACTGCACCGAACCGCTGATCGCCTTCGCGTACGGGTCGAGCAGCAGCTTCGCCGAGTTGCAGCGCGACCCGCGCTCGGGCGCGTACGGCCCGTGCACCCGGAAGCCGTAGCGCTGCCCCGGCATGATGCCCGGCACGTATGCGTGCCGGACGAAGGCGTCGCTCTCGCGAAGTTCCACCGCCGTCTCCGAGCCGTCGTCGTGCAGCAGACACAGCTCTACTCGGTCCGCGGCCTCCGTGAAGACCGCGAAGTTCGTACCGGCGCCGTCGTACGTGGCGCCGAGGGGATATGCCTCTCCAGGCCAGACCTGCATGGACACGACTCTTCCAGGTGTGCTGCTCCGCCGGGACCGCCTTCGCACCGAGTCTCCAGGAAAGTGAGGGAACCACCTGTGACTTACGTCCCTCTTACCGGGCGACCAGTGCATACGCCCCATTCGGCGTACGCCGAACCAGTGGGGCCTACAACGTACTCCCGGGGCACAGGGGGAGTAGGGGGAAGATGTGCGCACGACAGTGCGCCGCCACCTGGGCAAGGTGGTGGCAGGTGCGGCCGTCGCGGTGGCCGCGACAGCCGCGATGATCGCGATCACCCTGCCGGGCACGGCGGGGGCGGAAGGAACCGGAGGGGGATCGGCCGGCCGGGTGGCGGCCGGCGGGCAGGACGCCGCACAGGACGGTGCGGGACAGCAGGACGGCGCGGCTGCGGTGGCGCCCGGGGTCGTCGAGCGGGCGCCCGCCGAGGGCGAGCGCGGCACGGGGCGCGACCCGCTGACCGACGACGAGATCGCCCGCGTCGAGCGCATCGCGCTCAACCGGCAGCTGCTCGACGCGAGCCGGGACGTCGACGGCGACCGCGGCCCGCAGCACCTCGGCGTGGACCTCGCCGAACCCGGGGCGGACGAGATCGACGACCCCTCGGCGCCCCGCCGCGCCGAGGTGACGTTCTACGACTACGAGGACGACACGCTCGTCACCCGGACCGTCAACCTGGACACCGGCAAGGTCGAGGCCACCGACAGCGGACGGGGCGTCCAGCCGCCGCTCAGCCGCGCCGAGAACACCGAGGCGGCCGCGCTGCTGATCGCCGACCCGCTCGGCGCGGGCCTGCGCGCCGACTACAAGGACGCCACCGGCAAGGAGCTCACCTCACCGGAGCAGCTGCAGCTCTCCAGCATGGTGTACCGCGCGGTACCGGGCGCCCAGCCCGCCGCCTTCGACCAGTGCGGGATCCACCGTTGCGCCCGGCTGCTGCTGAAGGTGAAGAACGGCCCGTGGATCGACACCCGGTCCCTGGTGATCGACCTCAGCACCCGCAAGGTGGCCGCGCTCACCCGCTGAGCGCCCCCTTCCGTCCACTTTTCCGACCCGCACCTCCCGCGCGGCCGCGCTGCCTGCCCCGGGAGGGTGACGCACAGGGAGTCATGTCCGCATGCGCCTGAACCACCCGAACGACGGCCACCGGCCGCCCGCGATCAGCCGTGCCCGCAGGGGCGCGGCCCTCGGCCTGTCCGTGGCCGCGCTGGCCGCCGGAGTGTCCGCGACCGGCACCGCCCCGGCCGCCGCCCGGCCCAAGGCGGCCCCCGCGGCCGCCGCCGACTGCAGCGCCGCCTACCGCATCCAGCAGAAACTCTCCAACGGCACGACCTGGAGCATGTGCTGGCGCTTCGAATCCAAGTCCGGGCTCGTCCTGGAGAAGGTCTCCTACCAGCCGCGCGGCGAGGCCCGCCCGATCAGAGTCCTCAACAGCGCCAAACTCGCCCAGATCCACGTGCCGTACGACGACGGCTCCAACGAGTACAACGACATCACCGACTACAACTTCGGCTCGGGCCTGGTCAACATGAGCCCCGCCGAGTGCCCCGGCGGTACCATCAAGACGGTGAAGGTCCCCGACGCCTACAACTCCGAGAACCCCAACGTGAAGGGCCTGTGCACCACCACGCGGGCCCGCGGCCACGCCTACCGGATGCAGACCGACTCCGGGAAGGTCTACCAGGCGCAGGGCAAGGACCTGCTCGTCTACACCGTCAACAAGGTGAGCTGGTACGAGTACATCACCGAGTGGCGCTTCTCCGACGACGGCACCGTCTCCATGAACGTCGGCGCCACCGGCAGCCTCTCGCCCTTCGACTACGACGCGGGCGACGGCCGCGGCTGGCCCATAGGCAAGGGCGCCAAGGCCTACGCCACCAGCCACAACCACAACGTGTTCTGGCGGCTCGACTTCGGCCTCGACGGATCGAAGAACAAGGTCGAGCAGTACGACTCGGTGGTCAAGCCGCCCGCCGCCGGCGCCCAGGCCCCCACCAACAAGACCACCCGCACCACCGTCACCAAGGAACTCGCGGGCGACGCCAAGAACATGCGCTGGTGGCGCGTGGTCAGCACCACCGGCAAGAACAAGGACGGCCACCCGCGGTCGTACGAGATCGTCCCCGGCGTCAGCAGCAAGTACCCGGGCCGCGCCTTCACCCGGCACGACATCTACTTCACGCAGTACGACAAGTGCGAGCGGTACGCCAACAACAACGTCCGGCTGTGCGCCTCCGGGCACCCCACGACCGTCGACAAGTGGGTGAACGGACAGGCCCTCACCCACCCCGTGGCCTGGGTGAACGTGGGCTTCCACCACGTCGCGCGGGACGAGGACCAGCAGCCCATGCCGGTGCACTGGCAGGGATTCTCCATCGCCCCCAGGGACGTCACCGCTATGAGCCCGCTCACTCCGCCCGCCCTCGTCGGCGAGAACGGCCGTCCGCGCACCGGAAGTTGAGAAACGACCCTGCCCATCCGGCTGCACCGCCGACCGCTCCCGGAGTACCCTTCCTTGATCGTTGGGACGGGGATGCTCGGGGGAGCGGAAGGCGGTGCGCGGGTGGGCTCGGGAGGGCTGGAGCTGCCCCCTGGTGACGACAGTCGCGAGGGGGGCTCCACAGACGTCCCGCCCGGCACGGTGTCCCTGGCCCGGCCGATGGAGGGCGCCATCGGGCCGGAGCTGGACTGGGACGCCGAGGCCTGGCGCGAGGTGCGCACCCGCGCCCAGCGGGCCGGCCGGGCCTACATCTGGCTGAACCTCGTCGAACAGCGGCTGCGCGCCGTGGTGGCCGCCGTGCTGCGGCCCATCTACGAACCCGTCCACGGCGACGAATGGGCGGTCGCCGCGGCCGGGCCCGCCGGCCAGGAGTGGGTGCAGCGCGCCGTCGCCGTCCGCGAAGTCAGCCGCCGCAAGGGCTACCTGCTCGATCCGGCCGACGACAACGTGATCTCCTTCCTCACCCTGCCGCAGCTGCGCGAACTGATGGTGCAGCACTGGCCCTGCTTCGAGCCGTACATCGACGACCGCCGGGACGTCGAACTCGCCCTGGACGAGCTGGAGGTGACCCGCAACGTCGTCTCCCGCAACCGGGCGCTGTCCGAAGCCGTCCTGAACCAGGCCGAACGCGCCTCCGCGCGCCTGCTGGAGATGCTCGGCACCGGCGGCGACGTCCCCTCCGCGCGCCGGCTGCCCGTGGACGCCGTCGAGGACCTCGTCGGCGACCGGTACGCGGACGTGGTCGCCGTCCACTCCGACCGGGTGCGGCTGCTGCGCCAGTTCCCCGCCGAGGACATCTTCGACGGGGCCCGCCGGCTCGACGCGATCGGCATCGGCCTCAACCTGCTCGTGCAGAACTTCTCCGGCCGGCGGCTCGTCCGGCTGGCGGAGGCGGGCGCCCGGGTGCGGCTGCTGTTCCTCAACCCGGCCTCCAGCGCGGTGAAGCGCCGCGAGCGCGAACTCGGCATGAAGCGGGGCGAGCTGAGCCGGTCCGTGGAGATGAACATCCTGCACATGCGCCGGGTCCGCTCCCGGCTGCGCGACCCCGGAGCCTTCCAGATCCAGGTCTACGACGAGACGCCCCGCTTCGCCGCCTACCTGGTCGACGGCGACGGCACCGACGGGATCGCGGTCGTGCAGTCCTATCTGCGGCGCATGCGCGGCATGGAGGCGCCGGTGCTGGTGCTGCGCAACGGCAACCGGGTGGTCAAGTCGGGCGAGGTCGACGAAGGCGGACTTTTCGCCTCCTACCGCGAGGAGTTCGAGCTGACCTGGGCGGACTCACGGCCGGTGTCCTGACCGTTCGCGGGCGGTCTGTCACTGGCGTCCTGGCCGTTCGCCGACGGCCTGCGGCCGGTGCCCTGACCGTTCGCTGATGATCTGAGGCGGTTGTCCCGATTGTTCGCGGACGGTCTGCGGCAGTTGTCCGGAACGTCCCGGGGTAAGCGGAACGCGCTCCTCTGATTGTCAGTGGCGCATGCGAAGGTGGAGACCACTGGGGGAAGCACCACCGAGAAGGGGGGCCACCATGGCCTGGCACCGCGAGCTGCTCATCGGCTTCGACCTGGAGACGACCGGGACCGACCCGCGCGAGGCGCGCATCGTCACGGGCGCCGTGATCGAGGTCAGGGACGGGCAGGTCCTCGGGAGCCGGGAATGGCTGGCCGACCCGGGCGTGGAGATCCCGGCGGAGGCGGTGGCGGTCCACGGCATCAGCAACGAACGGGCGAACTCCGAGGGCCGTCCGGCCGACGAGGTCGCGGACGCCATCGCCGGCGTCCTCACCTCCTACTGGCGCACCGGCGTCCCCGTCGTCGCCTACAACGCGGCCTTCGACCTGACCCTGCTCTCCGCCGAACTGCGCAGACACAGCCTGCCCTCCCTGCGCGACCGCCTGGGCGGCCTCGACCCCGCCCCGGTCGTCGACCCGTACACCATCGACCGCTGGGCCGACCGCTACCGCCGCGGCAAGCGCAACCTCGAAGCGGTCTGCGCCGAGTACGGCGTCACCCTCGACGCGGCGCACGACGCCCGCGCCGACGCCCTCGCCGCCGCCCGCCTGGCCCGCGCGATAGCCGAGCGCCACCCCAAGGTCGCCTCCCTCGGCCCGGCGGAGCTGCACCGCCGCCAGATCGAGTGGTACGCGGCCTGGGCGGCGGACTTCCAGGACTTCCTGCGCCGCAAGGGCGACGCGGACGCGGTCGTCGACGGTGTCTGGCCGGTGCGGGAGCCGGCGGACAGCCACACCCTCTGAGCCCGGCCCGCGGCCGTCCGGCGGTGCCGGGCAGGCGCCGGAGCCGGCCCGGCAGGGCTCACCGGGGACGTCCGGGCGCGGCTCAGAAGGGGTGCCAGCGCACCGACTCGTCCCCGTCGCGCAGCGACGCCACCCGGCGCCCGAACTCGGCCAGCGCCTTGGGGTTGGCCGGCGCGTGCTGGGCCACCCAGGCGCAGCTCGCCGTCTCACGGGCGCCCCGCAGCACCGCGCAGCCCTCCCACTCCCGCACGTCCCAGCCGTAGGCGGCGGTGAAGGAGTCGTAGGCCTCGGCGGGCAGGCCGTAGCGGTCGCGGGAGAGAGCGAGGACGACCAGGTCGTGCTCGCGCAGGTCGGCGGAGAAGGTCTCCAGGTCGACCAGGACCGGCCCGTCCGGGCCGATGTGGACATTGCGGGGGAGCGCGTCGCCGTGGATCGGGCCTGGCGCCAGATGGGGCGTGAGCGCGGCGGCGGCCGTCGCGAAGCCGTCCCGTCGCTCGCGCAGGTACGCCGCGTCCGCCGGGTCGACCGCGTCGCCGGCCAGTCGCAGCCAGCGCTCCACGCCGGCCAGCAGATCGCGCGGCGGCAGTGTGAAGGAGGGGGAGGGCAGCGCGTGCACGAGACGCAGGAGCTCGGCCAGGTCCCGGGGCCCGGCGGGCCGCAGCGGGTCCGGCAGCCGGTGCCACACCGTCACCGGGTGTCCCTCGACCAGCAGGGGCTTCGCCTCGGCCGCCCGCACCGCCGGGACGCCCGCATCCGCCAGCCAGGCCGCGACGTCCAGCTCGCGCCGGGCCCGCTCCAGCAGCTCGGCGTCCCGGCCGACCTTCACCACCAGGTCACCGGCGGCGAACACCGCGTTCTCGCCCAGGGCGAGCAGCCGCGCCTCGCCGGCCGGCAGCCCCGCCGCGGCCAGTACGTCCCTCGCGCGTGCCTCGTCCATCGTCCGCCTCCCTGTCGTGACCGTCTGCTCCTGCCGGGACGGCGTCGGGAACCGGCCGTCCGGCGCCCAGTCTCGCATTCGCACAGGTCGGGCCGTGTGCGCGGTGCCTTGACGGCGTACCCCCGCTTGGCAACCGGGGCGGAACCGCCCCCTTGCGGTCCGCCTTGCCCCGGGCGGCCGGACGCCGCCCACCGGTACGACGGCGCTCGCCGACCCGGCGCTGCACGCCACCGAGCACGACCGGGCCGCCGGCCCCGCCCTCGCCGCCCGCCTGCGCCCCGCCCCGCACAGCCGGTGCGCTGCTACCCGAGTGGAAGGACGAGGAAGGGCAAGGTGGCCGCCCCGGCCTTCCAGGAGTACTCCAACGGCGCGATCGGCCCGGACGAGCTGCGCGACCGGGTGGAGGGCGACGGGAACCTGCTGCCGGCCCGTTACCGGCGCTGACGGCGCCGGCACCTTATTGCATTGCACGAGACGTCTCGTCTCGCCTACCGTCGGGCACATGACCGCACCCGCGCACATCGCCATGTTCTCCATCGCCGCCCACGGCCATGTGAACCCCAGCCTGGAGGTGATCCGCGAACTCGTCGCCCGCGGGCACCGGGTCACCTACGCCGTCCCGCCCGCCCTCGCCGACAAGGTCGCCGAGACCGGCGCCGAGGTGAGGTCCTGGCACTCCACCCTGCCCTCGCCCGACGCCGACCCGTCGGCCTGGGGCTCCACCCTCCTCGACAACGTGGAGCCCTTCCTCGCCGACGCCGTCCAGGCGCTGCCCCAGCTGATCGAGGCCTACGAGGGCGACGAGCCCGACCTCGTCCTGCACGACATCGCCTCCTACCCGGCCCGCGTCCTCGCCCACCGCTGGGGCGTGCCCGCGATCTCCCTCTCACCGGCCCTCGTCGCCTGGGAGGGCTACGAGCAGGAGGTCGCCGAACCGATGTGGGCCGAGCCCAGGAGGACCGCGCGCGGCCGGGCCTACTACGCCCGCTTCCACGCCTGGCTGGAGGAGAACGGCATCACCGCCCACCCCGACGACTTCGCCGGCCGGCCCGCCCGCTCCCTGGTGCTCATCCCGAAGGCGCTCCAGCCGAACGCCGACCGGGTCGACGAGAGCGTGTACACCTTCGTCGGCGCCTGCCAGGGCGACCGCACCGCGGAGGGCGACTGGACCCGGCCGGCCGGCGCCGAGAAGGTCGTGCTCGTCTCCCTGGGCTCCGCCTTCACCAAGCGGCCGGACTTCTACCGCGCCTGCGTCCAGGCCTTCGCCGGCCTGCCCGGCTGGCACCTCGTGCTCCAGATCGGCAGGCACGTCGACCCCGCCGAGCTGGGCGACGTCCCCGCGAACGTCGAAGTGCGTTCCTGGGTGCCGCAGTTGGCCGTGCTGCGGCAGGCCGACCTGTTCGTCACCCACGCCGGCGCCGGGGGCAGCCAGGAGGGGATGGCGACGGCGACGCCGATGATCGCCGTACCGCAGGCCGCCGACCAGTTCGGCAACGCGGACGTGCTCCAGGCGCTCGGGGTCGCCCGCCACGTCCCCGCCGAGGAGGCCACCGCCGGGACACTGCGCGCCGCCGCCCTGGCCCTGGTCGACGACCCCGAGGTGGCCCGGCGCCTGAAGGCGATCCGGGCCGACATGGCCGAGGAGGGCGGCACCCGCCGGGCGGCCGACCTCATCGAGGCCGAACTGCACGCCCGGTAGCCGCCCCCGGCCCTCACCCGTGTCCCGCTGGACACGGGTGAGGGCCCGCCGACTCCCCGGTGATCGACGGGCCCTCGGCCGACGGGACCTCCGGCTCCCCGGCTCCAGGGCTCCGGAGGCGTGCGGTTCGGGTCAGCGGGTCACACCCGCACCGGCTCGCCCTCGTCGTCCCTCGTCGTCGGCTCGAAGGCCTCGGCCGACTCGTCGTGCGTCAGGTCGGGCAGCCGGTGCAGCCACGTCGGCAGGTACCAGTTGCGTTCGCCGAGCAGCGCCATCACCGCCGGGAGCAGGACGCCCCGGATGACCGTCGCGTCGATCAGGACCGCGGCGGCCAGGCCGACGCCCATCTGCTTCATGGACTGCATGGACAGCGTGCCGAAGATCGCGAAGACGGCGACCATGATGACGGCGGCGCTGGTCACGACCCCGGCCGTGGTGACGACACCGTGGGCGATGGCGTCCCGCGTGGTCCGGCCGCGCAGCCGCGCCTCGCGGATCCGGGAGACCACGAACACGTGGTAGTCCATCGACAGGCCGAACAGGATCACGAAGAGGAACAGCGGCAGCCAGGTGACGATGGCGCCGACGCCCTCCGCGCCCACCAGGGAAGCGCCCCAGCCGTGCTGGAAGACCCCCACGAGGATGCCGTAGGCGGCGCCCACGGACAGCAGGTTGAGGACGATCGAGGTGATCGCGATCGTCAGCGAGCGGAACGAGAGCAGCATCAGCGCGAAGGCGAAGACGACGACGAACGCGAAGACCGGGACGACGGCTCCGGCCAGCTGGTCGTTGAAGTCCTTGGAACCGGCCACCTGCCCGGTGATCGGCGCCTCGACGCCGTCCACCTTCCCGAGCGTCGCGGGCCGTACGTCGTCGCGCAGCTTGTCCAGGCTCGCGCCCGCCTTGTCCAGGTCGGAACCGCCGACCAGCGGGACGTACACGAAGGCGATGTTCTGCGCGTCGTGCAGCTTGATCTCGACGGGGCCGCGGGAGGCGCCCGAACTGATCGCCCGCTCGCGGAAGTCGGCGAGCGCCGACTTCACCTCGGGGGCGTTGATGTCCTTCGCCCGGACGACCACCTCGGCCGGGTCGGAGCCGCCTGGGAAGGCCTCGTTGACCCGGTTGTAGGTCTGCACGATGGGCAGCGAGTCGCCGAACTCCTGGTCCAGGGTGAGGTTCTGGGTCTTCATGCCGAGCGCGGGGGCAGCGATGGCCAGCAGCGCGCCGGCCGCGACGAGCACGGAGACCAGGGGCCGGGCCAGGACGCCCTTGAGGACGGCCGACCAGAACCGGCTCTCGCCACCGCCCTTGCGGTTGCGGGCACGGCGCCGCAGGAAGGGGATGCGGCCCTTCTCGACCCGCTCGCCCAGCAGCGACAGGAGCGCGGGCAGCACGGTCACGGAGCCGACCATGGCCACGGCCACCACCATCAGCGAGGCCAGGCCCATCGCCTCGAACTCGGCGAGCCCGGTGAACAGCATGCCCGCCATCGCCACGCACACGGTGACGCCGGAGACGATGATCGCCCGGCCGCTGGTCGCGGCGGCGATCCGCAGCGCGGTCTGCCCGTCCCGGCCCGCCTCGCGCTCCTCGCGCTCGCGGCGCAGGTAGAACAGGCAGTAGTCGACGCCGACGGCCAGGCCGACCAGCAGCATCACGGAGTTGGCGGTGTCGCTCATCGGCATGACGTGGCTGACGACGCCCATCAGACCCATCGTCGCCATGATCGCGGTGACCGCGAGCAGCACCGGGAGCAGGGCGGCCACCAGGGCGCCGAACGCGATGAGCAGAATGCCGAGGGCCACCGGCACCGCGGAGTACTCGGCCTTCTGGAAGTCGTCGCCGAACGCGTCGTCGAACGTCTTCATCATGCTGGCGCCGCCGATCTCCTCGATCCGCAGTGCCTCGTGGTCCTCCTGCACGCCCTCGACGGCCTTCAGGACCGGCTCGATCCGCTCGCCGGCGGTGTCGGAGTCGCCGCGCACGTCGAACTGCACCAGCGCGCTGCGGCCGTCCTTCGAGATGGTCCGCGAGTCGTACGGCGAGGTGACCTCGGTGACCTCGCCGGTGCCCTCGACGGCCGTGACGACCGCCTCGACGGCCTCGCGGAACGCGGCGTCGGTGGCCTTCAGCTTCGTGTCCTTGGCCTGGACGAGGACCGTCTCGCTGGCGGGCTCCTCGATCCCGGCGTCCTCGATGATCTTGGCGGCGGTGTGCGTCTCCCCCTTGAGCTGGTCGCTGTCCTTGACGTCGACCCGGCCGGCCGCCGAACCCAGCGCCATGGCCAGGAACACGAACAGCACCCAGATCCCGACGGCCGTCCAGCGGTGCCGGGCACTCCAGCCGCCGGCCCGCGCGGCGATGCCCCGCACCCGTGAATCTCCGTTCCGCATGACGGGCTTTCCCCCTCGAGGTGCGGTGGCGGCCCCCTGCCGCCACCTCTCCCTTCGAAGGTAGGGGGCGTATAAAGCCATCTCGTCGTGCTGTTCGACGAGGTGCGGGCCGCCCGGCTCCTCCCCTCGGACCCCGCCGTCTCACCGCTGGGGAGGACAGCGGCCCCCTACATCTATCGCCGGCTCTCGGGGACGATGATCAGGGTCACGCCCCGCTGTCCGGTCTGCCGCGCCGATCCCCCTGTGGGGTTGCGCAACCTTCTTGAACAAGTCACAGGTGCGCGAAGCGGTTGATCCGGCCCCCGCCGATCGACGAAAGTTTCGCCCAGCCCGTTCCGCCGGACCGGACCACCGCGGCCCGTTCACCGGACCGGACCGGCCCCCGCGGCCGTCGCGCCCCCCCCACGGGGCACGACGGCCGCATAGTCTGTCCGGATGACGACGACGTACGCCGCACTGTTGCGCGGCATCAACGTGGGCGGCAGCAGGAAGGTCCCGATGGTGGCCCTGCGGACGCTGATCGAGGACCTCGGCCACGGCGACGTCCGCACGTACCTCCAGAGTGGCCAGGCCGTCTTCTCCAGCGGCCACGGCGACGAGGACGGTCTCGCGCGGGAGCTGGCGCGGGCGATCGAGAAGCAGTTCGGCTTCGCCGTCGACGTGATCGTGCGCGACCACGCGTACCTGAGGGCGATCGCCGACGGCTGTCCCTTCCCGGCCGCCGACCTGGAGTCCAAGCAGCTCCACGTCACGTACTTCTCCGCCGCCGTCGACGCCGACCGCTTCGCGGGGATCGACACGGCCGCGTTCCTGCCGGAGGAGTTCCGCCTCGGCGACCGCGCCCTGTACCTGTACGCCCCCGAGGGCCTCGGCCGCTCCCGGCTCGCCGAGCGGCTCTCCCGGCCCCGCACGACCGAGGGGCTGATCGCGACCACCCGCAACTGGAACACCGTGGTCAAGCTGGTCGAGATGACCCGGTCCTGAATCCGGTCGCGTTCGTCCGGGAGGACCCCGCGCCCCGTCCCCGGCGTGAGGGACATGACCTACGACGAGACGCACCGGCACACGTCCGAATGTGCCGGCGGGGCGGCGCGCGTCGCGCGCGGTGTCCCGACCGCCCGCCCGGTCCTCGGCGTCGTCGAACGCCACGGCGGCCGCTACCGCCGGTACGACGGCTTCGCCGATCCGGTGCCGGTCCCGGACGACGCGCCGCCCTTCGAACGGGCACCGGCGGCGAGCGGACGCACCCCGCGGCAGGACGCCCGGGTGGACCACCGAAGACGCTCCCGATTGGGCCACGGCACAGGCCCACCGGCGGACTACCGTCGCCGGCATGACCCACACGCCCGCCCCCGCCCGCCCCCGCGTCGACCTCTGGTTCGACCCCGCCTGCCCGTTCGCCTGGATCACCTCCCGCTGGCTGCTGGAGGTCGAACGGCAGCGCCCGCTCGACCTCCGGTTCCGGGTCATGAGCCTGTACCTGCACAACGAGGGCAACGAACTGCCGGACTGGTACCGCGCGTTGGTCGACAGCTCGATCGGCCCGGTCCGGGTCGCCGTCGCGGCGGCCCGGCAGCACGGCGACGCGATCCTGCGGGACCTCTACACCGCGCTCGGCACCCGCATCCACGTGCACGGGGTCAAGGACTTCGACGCCGTGATCGCCGAGGCCCTCGCCGAACTGGGCCTGCCCGCCGGCCTGTCCGGGGCCGCCCACGACCCCTCGTACGACGACGCCGTCCGCCGCACCCACGCGGCGGGGGCCGAGCCGGACTCCGGCGGTTACGTCGGCACACCGACGATCCACGTGGACGGGACGGTGTGGTTCGGGCCCGTGCTGCGCGCCGTCCCGCGCGGGGAGCGGGCGGCGGAACTCTTCGACGCCTTCCGCGTGCTGGCGGCCGAACCCGACTTCTTCGAGCTGAAGCGGACCCGGGTGGGCGGCCTGTCCTTCGCGTGACCGTCCCGACCGCCCGGCCCGTTCCCGCGCGCGGGTAGGACCCTCAGGCCCCGACCGCCGCCGGCATCGGGATGCGGGCCGCGTCGTACCGCTCCAGCAGGACGCGGGCCACCTCGGGGGACGGGCCCAGCACCTCGGCGAGGACGTCCGCCTGCGCCGCGCCCCGGGCGATGCGGTCGGGGAGGAAGCCGGGGGCCAGGACGTACGGGGCGACCGCCACCGTGGAGCAGCCCAGCTCGCGCAGTTCGCGCACCGCGTCCTCGGTGCGCGGCAGTGACGCGGAGGCGAACGCGGGTCGCACGGCGCACCAACCGGTGTGCCACCACTCCCGCGCGATGTCTGCGATCACCGCGATCGCCTCCGGGTCCGTGGACCCCGCCGAGGCCAGCACGACCCCGGTCGAGGACTTGTCGGCGGGCGTCAGCCCCGCCTCGTACAGCCGCCGTTCCAGAGCGGAGAGCAGCAGCGGGGAGGGGCCGAGCACCTCCGCCTGGTGGATCCGCAGCCGGCGCGGAGCGTCCCGCAGGACGGCCGGGATGTCCGCCTTGGCGTGGAACGCGCGCGTCAGCAGCAGCGGGAGCGCCACCACGTCGCGCACGCCCTCCGCCGCCAGCGACTCCAGCACCCCTTGCACGGACGGGACGTTGAAGTCCAGGAAACCGGTCTCCACCCGCAGCCCGGGCCGCAGCGACCGCACCCGCCGCACGAGGGCGTGGACGGTCGCCGCGTGCCGCGGATCGCGGCTGCCGTGGGCGATGACGAGGAGGACCGGTTCCCGGCGCACGAGGGTCAGCCCTTCACCAGCAGTCCGCGCCCGCGCAGCACCCGTCGCTCCAGCGGGCTGAAGATCAGCAGGTCGATGGCGATGCCGACGAACAAGATCAGGAGGATCGCCTCGAACACCATCGCCATGGAGCTGGCGTTGCGGCCGTTCTCCAGCAGCGCGCCCAGGCCGATGCCCAGGTCGGGGGAGGAGGCGATGATCTCCGCCGCCATCAGCGACCGCCAGGAGAAGGCCCAGCCCTGCTTCAGGCCGCTCAGGTAACCGGGCAGTGAGGCCGGCAGCACGATGTGCCAGGCGCCCTTCAGCCCGGTCGCGCCCATCGTGCGGCCCGCCCGCAGGAACAGCGGCGGCACCTGGTCGATGCCGGAGACCAGGCCGTTGGCGATGGAGGGGACCGCGCCGAGCAGGATCACCGCGTACATCATCGAGTTGTCCAGGCCCAGCCAGATCACCGCGGGCGGCACCCACGCCACCGACGGCAGCGACTGCAGACCGGACAGGATCGGGCCGATCGCGGCGCGCACGAACTTCACCCGGGCCACCAGCAGACCCAGCGGGGTGCCGATGGCGAGCGCCAGCAGGAAGCCCAGCAGACCGCGCGAGACGCTGGTCCAGATGTACCCGAGGAGCTTGCCCTCCAGCCACGCGTTCTTGAACTCGGCGCCCACGTCGGACGGGGACGGCAGCTTCGCCGGGTCGTCGACGATCCCGAAGGTGATCAGCGCCTGCCAGACCACCAGGACCACCGCGACCGCGACGATCGGCGGCAGGATCTTGTTGACGAAGGTCTGGCGGAAGGTCGTACCGGCCGCCGTCGACGTCTCGAGGGCGTCGAGGCCCGCCTCCACCCCCGCGATGCCGTTGTCGCGGACCGGGGCCTTCGCGGTCGGGTCGCTGGTCTCAGTGCTGGCCATGACGGCGGATCTCCCCACGCAGGACTTCGGTGATCTCCAGGGACAGCTCGGCGACGGGAGCGTCCTCGATGCGGCGCGGCTGCGGAATGCCGACCGTCCACTCGCGCGCCACCCGGCCCGGCCGGGAGGACAGGAGCACGACGCGCTGCGCGAGCCGCACCGCCTCCCGCACGTTGTGCGTGACGAACAGCACCGAGAGACCCGTCTCCGCCCAGATCCGGGTGAGTTCGTCGTGCAGCACGTCCCGCGTGATCGCGTCGAGTGCCGCGAACGGCTCGTCCATCAGCAGCAGCCGCGCGTCCTGGGCGAGCGCCCGCGCCAGCGCCACCCGCTGGCGCATACCGCCGGACAGCTCGTGCACCCGCTTGCCGTACGACCCCTTCAGCCGGACCAGTTCGAGCAGCTCCTCGGCGCGGTCGCGCCGGTCGTTCTTGGCAACTCCCCCCAGTTTCAGGGCGAGTTCGATGTTCTTGCCCGCGGTGAGCCACGGGAACAGGGCGTGCTCCTGGAACATCAGGGCCGGCCGCCCGTCGGTGCTGATCTCGCCGGCGGTCGGGGCGTCGAGCCCCGCCACCAGGTTCAGCAGCGTCGACTTGCCGCAGCCGGAGGCCCCCAGGAGGGTGACGAACTCGCCCGGCGCGACATCGAGGGTGATGTCGTCCAGGACGAGCTGCGGCCCGGCGGGGCCGGTGAAGGACTTCGAGACGTGCTCGATGCGGGCGGCGTGGGCCACCGACTCGGTGCCGTCGGCGGCCTTGGCCAGGGTGGTTGCCATGGTCGTCACCTCCTGGGAACTCTCGTGGGTGCGTGGTTACTCGACGCCGAGACCGGCGTCGTCGACGGTGGGCTCACCTGCGGCCTGAAGGACCTTGTTCAGGGGCGCGAGGTCGTAGATGCCGTCCAGCAGCGGGTCCTCCAGCAGGCCGGCCTCGATGGCGTGCCGGGCCTCGCTGTTCAGCGTGGCCGCCAGCGGGTCGTCGGTGAACCAGATGGACTTCCACGCCGGGTCCAGCACCTGTGCGGGCAGCGCCTTGCCGGAGTCCGCCTTCAGCTGCGCGTTCGCCGCCGCCTTCGCCTCGTCCGGGTGGGCGTTGATGTACTTGTTGACGTCGGCCGACGCCTTCAGGACCGCCGCGACGGCCTTCGGGTGCTGCTCGAGGAACGTCTGCGACACGATGATGTTCGTGATCACGAACTTCTTGTCGGGCCACAGGTCGGACTCGTCCAGCAGCACCTTCGCGCCTTCGGCGACCAGCTTGGACGCGGTCGGCTCGGGCACCCAGGCGCCGTCGATGGAGCCGGACCTGTAGGCGTCCGGGGTGACCTTGTTGTCGGTGCGGACGACGGAGACGTCGCCCTTGCCGCTCTGGGCGTCGACCTTCCAGCCCCGCTCGGAGATCCAGTTCAGCAGCGCCACGTCCTGCGTGTTGCCGAGCTGCGGGGTCGCGATCTTCTTGCCCTTGACGTCCTTCAGGGACTTGATCTTCTTCGGGTCGACGACGAGCTTCACGCCGCCGGAGGCGGAACCGCCGATGATGCGCAGGTTCTTGCCGTTCGACTTGGTGTAGCCGTTGATGGCGGGGGAGGGGCCGATCCAGCCGATGTCGATGGAGCCGGAGTTGAGCGCCTCGATCTCGGACGGGCCGGCGTTGAAGACCTGGTACGACGCCTCGGTGGCGCCGAGGGCCTTCTGGAAGTAGCCCTTGTTCACGCCGACGAGGGCGGTCCCGTGAGTGAGGTTGCCGAAGTAGCCGATCCTGACGGAGTCGAGACCGTCGACCTTCTCCGCCCCGGCGGCGACCTTCTGCTGGGCCGGCTCGTCCTCGGCCTCGGAGCCGTAACCACAGGCGGCGAGGGTCAGGAGGGGAAGCACGGCCATGACGGCGAGGCCGCGGCGAAGCAGGCGACGGGGGCTGCCCCCGTCCGGACGGGGCCGGGGGAGGGAGAGGTTGGCAGGCACGGGAGGTCTTCCTCTCGTCGGCCCGGCGGTCACGGTCTCTCAGGTCGTGGCCGGGGGGTCGGCAGGTTTTCGTCTACGGCGGCGGGGGGTGCGGGCGCGCTGGCAGTGCGCGTACGTCAGCGCACACATCGCGCCACTCCGCCCTGTCCGCTGCCCCGGGCACCGCTGCCGACGCGGCCGCCCTCCTTCGCGAACGTGGAGTAGTAGTCGGTGGAGTTCACGTCAGAAGTCCCACCCGTCGTCCTCGGCCGGGTCCTTGACCGGCTCGGGGGAGGCGAACGACTCGCCGACCATGCCCGCGGTGAGCGTGGTGCCGTCGCTCGGGTCGATCAGGATGAACGAGCCCGTGCGGCGCGAGTCGGCGTAGGAGTCCACCGGCAGCGGCTCGGCGGTGCGGATCTTCACCCGGCCGATGTCGTTGGCGACGAGCTGCCCCGGGTGCGGGTGCAGGGACAGGTCGTCGAGGGTGAGACGGGACGGGATGTCCTTGACGATCGCCTTGACGGTGCGGGTGCCGTGCCTGAGCAGCACCCGGTGGCCGACGGTCAGCGGCGCGTCGGCGACGTGGCAGACGGTCGCCTCGACGTCCTGCGTGGTCGGCGGGGCGTCCTTGCTGGGCACGATCAGGTCACCGCGCGAGACGTCGATGTCGTCCTCCAGCAGGACGGTCACCGACTGCGTCGTCCAGGCCACGTCGACCGGCGTGCCGAGCAGGTCGATGCCCGCGATCCTCGTGGACCGGCCGGACGGCAGCACCGTGACCTGCTCGCCCACCCGGAACGTGCCGGCGGCGATCTGGCCCGCGTAACCGCGGTAGTCGGGATGCTCGGCCGTCTGCGGGCGGATGACGTACTGCACGGGCAGCCGCGCGTGGCAGTGCGCCAGGTCGTGGCTCACCGGAACCGTCTCCAGGTGCTCCAGGAAGGTCGGCCCGCCGTACCAGTCCATGTTCGCCGACGGCTCCACCACGTTGTCGCCGGCGAGCGCGGAGATCGGGATCGCGGTGACCTCGGGAACGCCCAGCTCGCCCGCGTAGGCGGTGAACTCCTCGGCGATCGCCGCGAAGACGGACTCGTCGTACCCGACGAGGTCCATCTTGTTGACGGCGAGCACCACGTGCGGGACGCGCAGCAGGGCGGCGATCGCGGCGTGGCGGCGGGTCTGCTCGACGACGCCGTTGCGGGCGTCGACCAGGATCACCGTCAGTTCGGCCGTGGAGGCGCCGGTGACCATGTTGCGGGTGTACTGCACGTGGCCGGGGGTGTCGGCGAGGATGAAGCGGCGCCGCGCCGTGGCGAAGTAGCGGTAGGCCACGTCGATGGTGATGCCCTGCTCCCGTTCGGCGCGCAGGCCGTCCGTGAGCAGCGCGAGGTCGGGGCCCTCCTGGCCGCGGCTCGCCGAGGCGCGCTCCACGGCCTCCAGCTGGTCCGTGAGGATCGACTTGGAGTCGTGCAGCAGCCGTCCGACGAGCGTGGACTTGCCGTCGTCGACGGAGCCGGCGGTGGCGAACCGCAGCAGGGTGGTGGCCGCGAGTTCCTCAGTCGTGATCGTGCTCATGCTTAGAAGTACCCCTCGCGCTTGCGGTCTTCCATCGCGGCCTCGGACATCTTGTCGTCGGCGCGGGTGGCGCCGCGTTCGGTCAGCCGGGAGGCGGCGATCTCGGCGATGACCTGTTCCAGCGTCAGCGCGTCGGAGTCGACGGCGCCGGTGCAGGACATGTCGCCGACGGTGCGGTAGCGCACCTGGCGCTTCTCGATCCTCTCGCCGTCGCGGGGGCCGCC
>NZ_JBFBCB010000032.1:0-95095 GCF_040682975.1 Streptomyces sp. NPDC051051 | reverse complement strand
TATCGGGGCGACCCTCCGCCTTGCGATCGCACGCACCAGACGCCGCCGGGCCTGCCCTTCGGGCAGACGACGCTACTTTCGAAACACGCCCTAGACGCCCCGCGGGTACCGGGCGAGCCAGCCCGGGGAGGCGCTCGCCGGGGTGTGCAGGGCCGGGCCCTGGGTCATCTCCATCGCGAAGTCGTCCGCCAGTTCCAGGATCGTGGGACGGCCCTCCAGTTCGGCCAGCCAGGCCGGCGGGAGGGCCGTCTCGCCGTGCAGCGCCCCGAGCAGCCCGCCGGCCAGCGCGCCGGTCGCGGCCGACGGGGCGCCGTGGTTGACGGCGAGCCGCAGCCCGTGCCGTACGTCCTCGGCGACCAGGGCGCAGTAGACGGCCGCCGCGAGCACGGCCTGGGCCGTCCCCGCCCCGGCCAGCTCCGCCACCCGCTCCGGGCCGGGCGCCCCCTGCCGTACGGCGTCCAGCGCGTGCCACAACGCCTCCGACACCGGCTCGTGCCCCGGCCGGGCGGACAGCAGGCCGAGCGCCCGCCGCACCGCGCCGTCGAGGCTGTCGCCGCGGGCCAGCGCGTGCACGGTGACCGCATACGCGCCCGCCGCGAGGTGTCCGCACGGGTGGCCGTGGGTCTGCGCCGCGCACTCCACGGCCAGTTGCGCCACCAGTTGCGGCTCCCAGCCGACGAGCAGCCCGAAGGGCGCCGAGCGGGCGGCGGCCTCGGGGCCGTCCTCGCCGGGGCCCTTGGGTGCGTCGAGGGTGCCCATGGTGTCGTCGCCGAAGCCGAGCAGCAGGGACCGGGCGGGGTCGCGGCGGACGTACAGCCACTCCTCGTGGGCCAGCCAGCCGTCGTCCTTGCGGCGCAGGTCGGGCCCCCAGTCGCGCTGGGTGGCGGCCCACCTCCGGTACGCCCGGTGCAGATCGGTCGGCGGATGCCAGGCGCCGGTGTCGCGGCGGACCTGGGCCCGGATCAGCCCGTCCACGCTGAACAGGGTCAGCTGGGTGAGATGGGTGACGGCGCCGCGCCGCCCGTGGGCGGGCGCCAGGTCGACGAGCCCCTCGGGCCCGTGCGCCCGCCGTATCTCCTCCAGCCCGAGCCGGTCGACGGCCGCCCCGAGGGCGTCCCCCACGGCGGCGCCGAGCAGGGTGCCGCGCACCCGGCTGCGGAAGTCCTGCTGCTCGGTACGCCCCCAGACGGCACCGCCTGTCGCACCCACCTAGACCTCCCGGACACCGTCCGTACGTACGACGTCCGTCACTGTAATCGAACGGAGGTGGAGGATCCGGGGGAAGGTCGTGAACATGCCAGACGCACCTTCCGGGCGGAGCTCCCCTGCGGCGGTCACGGTCTCCGCCCCCGCGGTACCCGCCGGCCGGCGCCGGGACCCGCTCCCGCGGTTACTCGACGACCCGGACGTTCGTCCCCGTCGCGCCGAACGCCCACAGGGCCGCGCCGTCCGCCTTCGGCATGCGGATGCCACCGGTCTGCGCCCCCGAGGCGGGGGGCGGGGAGGAGCCGTCGACCGCGTTGGAGAAGGCGATGTTGACGCCCGACTTGGCGGAGAAGTAGATGATGTGCTCGATCTGCACGCCGTCGGAGCCGGTGGTGGCGTCCTTGCGGAGGGACACCGTGTAGCTGCCGGACGCCGGGTCCACGGTGCCCGGCCAGACCGTGAAGGTGCGGCGGGCCTCGTCGTCGGCGTCGACCAGCCAGACCCGGTCCTGGCCGAGGGAGTAGACGATGCGGCGGCCCGCGCCCGAGCCGTCGGGGACGGGCTCGGCCGTGGGGGCCGGGGAGGGGGAGGCCGAGGGCTTGGCGTCCGCGGAGGCGGGAGCGGACGGCTTCGCCGCCGTCGCCGTCGGGTGCGGGCCCTTGTCGGCCTGCACCGTCAGGGCGCCGACCACGACAATCGCGCCGGCCGTCAGACCGGTGACCCAGGCCCACGAAGGAAGCCGTCGGGCAGGCACGGGCACGCATCTCCTCAATCTCGGGCCCCCGACACCGGGAGCCCGATCATCGTACTGCGACGCCCCCGGTCCCCCGGCCCTCAGCCCGGCGGACGCCCCGGTCCCCCGGCCTCCCGGCTCCCCGCTCCCCCGGCCCTCAGTCCAGCACCGGCAGCAGCTCCGGCAGGTGGCCGTCGGACGCCGCGGCGGCCCGCTGCCGCTCCTCGGGGACCTCGCCGTACAGGGTCGTGCGGGGCCTCGCCGGGCGGCCGGCCGCCTCGGCGACCGCGATCAGGTCCCGGACCGACTTGTAGGAGCCGTAGGAGGAGCCCGCCATGCGGGAGATGGTCTCCTCCATCAGGGTGCCGCCGAGGTCGTTCGCCCCGGAGCGGAGCATCTCCGCCGCGCCCTCGGCGCCCAGTTTCACCCAGCTGGTCTGGATGTGGGGGATGTGCGGGTGCAGCAGCAGGCGGGCCATCGCCGTGACCGCGCGGTTGTCCCGCATGGTCGGGCCGGGCCGCGCGATGCCCGCCAGGTACACCGGCGCGTTGGTGTGGATGAAGGGGAGCGTCACGAACTCCGTGAAGCCGCCGGTGCGTTGCTGGATCCCGGCCAGGGTGCGCAGGTGGCCGAGCCAGTGCCGGGGCTGGTCGACATGGCCGTACATCATCGTCGACGAGGAGCGGATGCCCAGTTCGTGGGCCGTCGTGACGACCTCGATCCAGGTCGCCGTCGGCAGTTTGCCCTTGGTGAGGACCCAGCGGACCTCGTCGTCGAGGATCTCCGCCGCCGTGCCGGGGATCGAGCCGAGCCCGGCCTCCTTCGCGGCGGTGAGCCACTCGCGGATCGACAGACCGGTGCGGGTGGCGCCGTTGACGACCTCCATCGGCGAGAAGGCGTGCACGTGCATCCCCGGCACCCGTTCCTTCACCGCCCTCGCGATGTCGAAGTACGCCGTGCCGGGCAGGTCCGGGTGGATGCCGCCCTGCATGCAGACCTCCACCGCGCCGACGTCCCAGGCCTGTTGGGCCCGGTCGGCCACCTGGTCCAGGGAGAGCGTGTAGGCGTCGGCGTCGGTGCGGCGCTGCGCGAAGGCGCAGAAGCGGCAGCCGGTGTAGCAGACGTTGGTGAAGTTGATGTTCCGCGTGACGATGTAGGTGACGTCGTCGCCGACCGCCGCCCGCCGGACGTCGTCGGCGATGCGGCAGAGGGCATCGAGCGCGGGCCCGTCGGCGTGCAGCAGGGCCAGCGCCTCGTCGTCCGTCAGCCTCGTCGGATCGTCGGCCGCCGTCGCCAGCGCCTGCCGTACGTCGGTGTCGATGCGCTCCGGTGCCATGCCGGGCGCGGCGGCCTCCCGCAGGGCGCCCCAGTCGCCGTACACCTCGTCGAAGTCGTCGCGGCGGTCGGAGGTGCGGCCGTCGGTGTCGATGGTGCGGTGCAGGTCGGTGCGGCCGGTGGCCTCGAAGGTGTCCTCCGGTTCCTGCCACGGCCGGCCCTCGACGACGGCGTCCGGCACGGCCAGGCCCGTCTCCGGGTCGGCGAGCGCGCGCACGTGCGGCAGCAGGCGCGGGTCCAGCCACGGCTCGCCGCGCCGCACGAACTCCGGGTACACGCACAGCCGTTCGCGCATCTCGAAGCCGGCCGCCGCCGACCGTGCCGCGAGTTCGTCGATCTGCGGCCAGGGGCGTTCGGGGTTGACGTGGTCGATGGTGAGCGGGGACACCCCGCCCCAGTCGTCGATGCCCGCGCCGATCAGGCGCTCGTACTCGCTGTCCACCAGGTTGGGCGGGGCCTGGAGGCAGGCGCTCGGGCCCATGAGGTGGCGGGCGACGGCCACCGTCGCCACCAGCTCGTCGAGTTCGGCGTCGGGCATGCCGCGCATCGCCGTGTCCGGCTTGGCGCGGAAGTTCTGGATGATCAGTTCCTGGATGCCGTGGTAGGCGCGGGAGACCTTGCGGAGCGCGAACAGCGACTGTGCGCGCTCCTCGTACGTCTCCCCGATGCCGATCAGGATCCCCGAGGTGAACGGGACCGAGGAGCGGCCGGCGTCCTCCAGCACCCGCAGCCGTACGGCGGGTTCCTTGTCGGGGGAGCCGAAGTGCGGGCCGCCGGGCTCGGACCACAGCCGGGTCGCGGTGGTCTCCAGCATCATGCCCATCGACGGGGCGACCGGCTTGAGCCGCTGGAAGTCCGTCCAGGTCATGACGCCCGGGTTGAGGTGCGGCAGCAGGCCGGTCTCCTCCAGGATGCGGATGGAGACGGCGCGGACGTAGGCGATGGTGTCGTCGTAGCCGTGCGCGTCGAGCCACTCGCGCGCCTCCGGCCAGCGGTCCTCGGGCTTGTCGCCGAGGGTGATCAGCGCTTCCTTGCAGCCGAGGGCCGCGCCCTTGCGGGCGATGTCGAGCACCTCGTCCGGGGACAGGAACATCCCGTGCCCGGCGCGCCGCAGCTTGCCGGGCACGGTGACGAACGTGCAGTAGTGGCACTTGTCGCGGCACAGCCGGGTCAGCGGGACGAAGACGCTCTTCGAGTACGTGATGACGCCGGGCCGCCCGGCCGCCTCCAGGCCCGCGTCCCGCACCCGGGCGGCGGACGCGGCCAGGTCGACGAGGTGCTCGCCCCGGGCCTGGAGCAGGACCGCCGCCTCGGAGACGTCGAGGGCGACGCCGTCCCGGGCACGTTTGAGGGCGCGACGCAGCGAGTTCTCGGTGGGGCCGGTTCCGGAGGTCGCGGAAGTCGTCATCCCTTGAGCATACGTTCGGGCTGATCAGGACCGGCGGGGCGCCGGGATCGTCCCTCGGTTGCATGCGTGACGCGGTGACACCGGCGGTCGGCGCCCGTGGCGGTCGGCTTCACGCGAGGTCGGCCGCCGCGGGCAGGTAGGCAGCGCACGCGTCGAGGGCCGCGAGGACGTCCGCCTCCCCCGCCGGCGGGAGCTGCACCACGACCTCCTCGATGCCCAGCTCGGCGTAGTGCGCGAGCTTGCCGGGCGACGGGTGGACGGCGTACGGCACGACCTGGAGGCCCGCCGGGTCCCGGCCCGCGTCCGCCCAGGCCGCGCGCAGCACGGGCAGCGACTCGGACAGGCCGCGCCCGCCGATCGGCAGCCAGCCGTCGGCGTACTCGCAGATGTGCGCGAACAGCTTCGGACCGGCGGCGCCGCCGACGAGGGTGCGGGGTCCGATGACCGGGCCGCGCGGCTTCTGCACGGGCTTGGGGTAGGCGTGGCTGGCCCGCACGCCGCCGAACTCGCCGTCGTACGCGGTGGGTTCCTCGCTCCACAGCGCCCGCATCAACGCCATCCGGTCGCGGACCAGCTCACGGCGGGTACGCCACTCGACGCCGTGGTCGGCGGCCTCCTCCACGTTCCAGCCGAAGCCGAGCCCGAGGGTGAGGCGGCCGCCGGAGAGGTGATCCACCGTCGCGATCTGCTTGGCGAGGTCGATCGGGTCGTGCTGGGCGACGAGGGTGATCCCGGTGCCGAGCCCCAGGCGCTCCGTCACGGCCGCCGCCTGACCGAGGGCGACGAAGGGGTCGAGCGTACGGCCGTACTCGGGAGGCAGGTCGCCGCCCGCGGGGTACGGGGTGGTGCGCTCGACGGGGATGTGCGTGTGCTCGGGAAGGTACAGCCCGGCGAAGCCCCGCTGCTCCAGCTCACGGGCGAGGCGGGTGGGAGTGATCGTCCCGTCGGTGAGGAAGATGGTCACGGCGATGCGCATGGGGCGGCCTTTCGACGCGGGCGGCTCTGGGTGTGCGGTGGTGCGGCTTCCTGGGCGGTGCGGTTCGTGCGGCTGTGTGGTTCGTGCGGCTGTGCGGTTCGTGCGGCTCCCTCGACGCGGGTGCCGTCGCAGTCATCTGTACCGGGAGACCGGCCCGGTGTCCATACCGACCGGTCGGCATCACGGCGCGGGGCCGGCCTGCCACCCCCGGCGGGCCGGGGACGGCGGCCGACGGTGTCAGCTCGCGCCCGATGACGGGGGGTGGACGGAATCGAGCTGGTGGTCGGCCCAGACGTAGGTCTCGGGGAGCAGGTCGGCGACGGGGACCGTGCGGACGCGGTCGCCTTCGCCGACGATGACCCCGATGCCGGGGAAGTAGTCGAGGAGGACCTGGCGGCACCGGCCGCACGGGGGAACGACTCCGCGGTCGCGGTCGCCCACGGCGACGATCGTGTCCAGTTCGTAGACGCCCTGGGCGGCCGCCGCACCGATGAGGACCAGCTCGGCGCAGGGGCCGCCGGTGAAGTGGTAGGCGTTCACCGCGGTGACGATCCGGCCGTCCCGGGCGCGGCCCGCTGCCGCCATGGTGTGGTGGTCGCCCCGGCAGCGGGTGCGGGCGACGTGCGCGGCGGCCTGGACGAGTTCGTGGTCGACGGGGGAGGTCTGCGGGGTCATCAGGCGACGGTGGCCCGTGCGCCGGGGCCGCACAAGCGAATTTCGGCGGGCCGGCCCCGTGCGGCCCGCCCCTCCACCATGTGGGGCGGGCCGCCCACACTCCGAGGCTGCGACGTACGCCGGTGACGGGTGACCGGCGGCGTAACTCAGTCCACGACCTGCGGATCACGGAAGTAGTAGACGACGGTGACACCCATGCCGTGAGTGTGCGTGTAGACGACCGTGATCGCCTCGGCCGAGTCGCGGGCCAGGGGCGTTGTGTACGTGTACTCGACGGACGGTGGGCGCCAGCCGGGGACCTCCCTGCCCACCGCGGGATCCCGGCCGATGGCCGCGAGTGCTTCCCGAACCACCTCCCGCTCCCCCTCCGTCAGGTCACCGAACGCTTTCCTCCTCCCCCACCGCCATCCACCTCACCGAATCCGCCGACCCCGCCCGAGCCGTCCTCACCACCACCCCCACCGCCTTCGCAGCCCTCCTCGACTTGATCGGCCGGCGGAGCCGGGGCTGACCCGTCGGAGCCGGCCGGCATCCGCGGTCACCCGCGGCCTTCGTCGCGCAGGTGTCCGGGACCATGGACGCGACAGTTCGACCGGCCTGCCGTACGAAGGAGTCGCACCGACGATGTCCCGCCTCGACGACCGACGGTTCCGTGCCACCACCGCCTTCCAGCGCCGTCTCAACCCGCTTCTGCGGTGCCTGCCCTTCCAGACCGTCGTCGAGACCACCGGCCGGGTCTCCGGGCTGCCCCGGCGGACGCCGGTGGGCGGCCGACGGGTCGGGGACGTCTTCTGGCTGGTGTCGGAGTTCGGGGAGCGGTCCCAGTACGTGCGCAACATCAAGGCCGACCCGCGGGTGCGGGTGCGGATCGGCGGGCGGTGGCACACGGGCACGGCGGGGCTGCTGCCCGACGACGACCCGGCGGCACGTCTGCGCGGCCTGCCCCGGTTCAACAGCGTGGCGGTGCGGGCCCTCGGGACGGACCTGCTGACCGTGCGGGTGGATCTGGACGGCTGACGGGAGGGGCCCGGTGAAGTCGGCCTGACTTTACGTCAGCTCCGTTGCCGGGGGCCCTCGGTGGGCGGCGGCGGGCGAAAGTGTGCGCAGAGCGTGTGGTGACTGTGTGGACTCCCGGGTGCCGCCCTGTGATCGGCGTCTCCCACGGCTGACGGTCCGGGCAAGTACAGGGCAAACTGACATAGTTGGTCATCATGCCTAGGGGGAGCCCGATGGACGACCGTGTACCGCGCGTGCCGGAGCAGAAGCGTCACGACTCCCACCGGGAGCCGGCGACGTTGCGCTTCGACGTGCTCGGCCCGGTGCGCGCCCGGCGCGGCGAGGAGCCGCTGGCCACCGGCTCACCCCAGCAACGCGCCCTGCTCGCCGCCCTCCTGCTGCGCGAGGGCCGTACGGCCACCGCCGCCGAGCTGATCGACGCGCTGTGGGGCGAGGAGCCGCCGTCGCAGGCGCTGGCGGCGGTGCGGACGTACGCCTCCCGGCTGCGGAAGGTCCTCGACCCGGGCGTCCTGGTCAGCGAGTCGGGCGGATACGCGGTGCGCGGGCTCGGCGAGGGCGCCCTGGACCTGGCGGTGGCTCAGGAGTGGGCCGTCGAGGCGGAGAAGGCGCGGGCGGCCGGCGCCCTCGGCCGGGCGCGGGACCTGCTGAACCGCGCGCTCGGCCTGTGGGACGGGGAGACGCTGGCCGGCGTGCCCGGCCCGTACGCGGAGGCGCAGCGCGTCCGGCTGGAGGAGTGGCGGCTCGGCCTCCTCGAATCCCGCCTCGACCTGGACCTGGAGCAGGGCTGCCACGCGGAGGCCGTCTCCGAACTGACCGCGCTGACCGCGGCGTACCCGCTGCGCGAGCGGCTGCGGGAGCTGCTGATGCTGGCGCTGTACCGCGGCGGACGGCAGGCGGAGGCCCTCGCCGTGTACGCCGACACCCGGCGCCTGCTGGCGGAGGAACTCGGCGTCGACCCGAGGCCGGGCCTGCGCGAGCTCCAGCGCCGCATCCTCCAGGCCGACCCGGACCTGGCGGAGCCCTCGGCACCGCAGGCCGAGCCGTCCTCCGCCCCGGTGCGGCCCGCGCAACTCCCGGCCACGGTCCCCGACTTCACGGGCCGTTCCGCCTTCGTGACCGAGTTGAGCGAGGTGCTCGCCGGGGCGTCCGGCGAGGGCGGCGGCGGTGGCCGGGTGATGGCCGTGTCGGCGCTGGCGGGCATCGGCGGCGTCGGCAAGACGACCCTCGCCGTGCACGTGGCCCACGGGGCCCGCCCCGCCTTCCCCGACGGACAGCTCTACGTCGACCTCCAGGGCGCCGGCGCGCGGGCCGCCGAACCCGTCACGGTCCTGGGCGCCTTCCTCCGCGCCCTCGGCACCCCCGACTCGGCCGTCCCGGACTCCCTGGAGGAGCGGGCGGCGCTGTACCGCTCGGTGCTGGACGGCCGGCGCGTACTGGTCCTGCTGGACAACGCCAGGGACGCCGCGCAGGTCCGTCCGCTGCTGCCGGGCACGGAGGGCTGCGCGGCCCTCGTCACCTCACGGGTGCGGATGGTGGACCTGGCCGGGGCGCATCTGGTCGACCTGGACGTGATGTCGCCCGAGGAGGCCCTCGCGCTCTTCACGAAGATCGTCGGCGAGGAACGGGTGGCGTCGGAGCGCAAGGCCGCGCTGGACGTGGTCGCCGCCTGCGGCTTCCTGCCCCTCGCGATCCGCATCGCCGCGTCCCGGCTGGCCGCCCGGCGCACCTGGACGGTGTCCGTCCTCGCCGCCAAGCTCGCCGACGAACGCCGCCGCCTCGACGAACTCCAGGCCGGTGACCTCGCCGTCAAGGCCACCTTCGAACTCGGCTACGGCCAGCTGGAACCGGCCCAGGCCCGCGCGTTCCGCCTGCTCGGCCTGGCCGACGGCCCCGACATGTCCCTCGCGGCGGCGGCGGCCGTGCTCGACCTGCCGCCGGAGGAGACCGAGGACCTGCTGGAGTCGCTGGTCGACACCTCCCTCCTGGAGTCGGCCGCGCCGGGCCGCTACCGCTTCCACGACCTGGTCCGGCTCTACGCGCGTGCCTGCGCGGAGCGGGACGAGTGGCCGCCGAGCGAGCGGGGGGCGGCGCTGTCGCGGTTGCTGGACTTCTACCTGGCCACGGCGGCGGGGGTGTACGCGATCGAACGGCCGGGAGACCGGCTGGTGGACGACCTGGAGCCGACGGAGTACACGGGGCTGACCTTCACCGAGGGCTCGGCGGCCCTCGACTGGCTCTACTCCGAGGCGGGCCCCTTGCTGGCCTGCGTACGGCAGGCGGCGGGGACGGCACGACTGCGGCGGGCGGTGGATCTGCTCTGGGCGGCCCGGGACCTGGTCGAATCGGGCGCCAACTCCCGGCAGTACGAGACGACAGCCGTGGCCATGTGCGAAGCGGCGCAGGCAGCCGGGGACGTCCGGACGGAAGG
Source organism: Streptomyces sp. NPDC051051 (assembly GCF_040682975.1). NCBI lineage: Bacteria > Bacillati > Actinomycetota > Actinomycetes > Kitasatosporales > Streptomycetaceae > Streptomyces > Streptomyces sp. NPDC051051. The sequence continues at coordinate 85,317 of NZ_JBFBCB010000032.1, read as the reverse complement.
CAGAGCACGCAATACCCTCACCAGCGTCCGGCTGGTATCCGGCCGTATTCAACAGGCCGCAGAAGAGGCGCGACTGGCCATGGAGAGCGCGACTGCCGCCGGGGACTCCACCGCCGCCAGCTGGGCTGCCCAGGACCGAGGGCTCATCGCCCTGCACCAACGCCGGTACGAGGACGGCAAGGTCTTCTTCGACCAGGCCATCGCGGGTTTCCGGGCAGCCGGCAACGGGCTGTGCGAAGCGACCGCCCTGTGCAACCTCTCGCGGGCGTACATGGGGATGGGCGACATCACGAGAGCCGTGGAGTTCGCTCAGCGCGGCCTCGCCGTCCACATCGAAGTGGGCAGCACGATGCGGCTGGCGAACGGGTACTACGCACTGGGTGTGGCGCTGACCAAGGCCGACCGGCACGCCGAAGCCCTCAGCCAGTTCTCGGAGGCCCTGACCATCTTCGTGGACCACCGGCAGCGGCTCTGGGAAGGCACCACCCACTTCAGGATCGCCGAGGCGCACATCGCGGCGCACCGCCCCGCCCAAGCGGCGCAGCACGCCGAACAGGCTCTCGCCATCGGGTGCATCGGCGGAGACCGGACACGAGGTGGTGTCCTGACACTTCTTGGGCACGCGCTCTCCTCGCTGGGCCAGGCGGACCGGTCGAAGGCCTGTTGGCGTGAGGCGCTCCAGCTCTACGAGCAGAACGGCGCGGACGAGGCCGAAGACGTACGCGCCCTGCTCTCACCCGCCACCGCGGCGTAGAAGGCGGGACCGGGCCATCGGCTCCGGGTGCGTTCAGCGTTCGTTTATCACTGTCCGCCACTCTCTTACGTGTCACACCGTCGCGTCGGGGGGCAGGCGGTCTGACCAGAAGCCGAGCGGTTACTGTGCGGCTTCGAGCGCCCGTCCGGCGGCCCTCGGGGGAGCTTCTGGACGGGCGTTCCTCATTCGTCATCCGCAGCAGAGGAATCAGGACCATGAGCGACAAGAAGAACGCGGACGTCACCGCCCTGGACAACAACATGCCCAGCCCGCCGAAGACGGACGAGACCATCACCACGCTGGACAACAACATGCCGAGCCAGCCGGCCAATGAGGCCATCACGACGATGGACAACAACATGCCGGCTCCGCCCGCCCTGGACCTGGACGGCGGCGGCAAGTAGGGCTTCATCCCACGGGGACCGATCGGCCGCGGCGGCGCGGAGGGGGAGCCGCCGCGGCCGTGGTGTGTCCGACGGCCTCGGTCCGTCCGGCGGTTGTGTGGTGTCTCCGACGGCCTTGACGTGTCCGACGGCCTTCGTGTGTCCGGTGGTTGTGGTGTGTCCGGCGGCCGCCGCAGGGGCGGCACGAAGCGGTGCGTCATGTTCCGCTCGCCCGGCACTTCCCGGAGTTCACGAAGTCGTCGGCCTGACGGGGTGTGAGCAGGTCTCACGGAAGGCAGCCATTTTGACATGCACCTGTTTCCCGAGGGGCGGGCAACAGCCGTACGGAGGTGGGGGAATGACCCGCAGACTTGCCACCGCTCTCGTCGCCCCGGCCCTCGCCCTCGGCGCCGTGTTCGTCACGGCGACCGCCGCCGAGGCCGCTCCCGCCGACAAGCCGCAGGTCCTCGCGAGCTGGACGCAGACCAGCGCGACGAGCTACAGCGCGTGGACGGCCGCCCGCGCGAACCAGTCCGCCTGGTCCGCGTACGGCTTCGACTGGTCGACCGACCACTGCTCCTCCTCGCCGGACAACCCGTTCGGCTTCCCCTTCTCCACCTCCTGCGCCCGGCACGACTTCGGCTACCGCAACTACAAGGCCGTCGGCACCTTCGACGCCAACAAGTCCCGCCTCGACAGCGCCTTCCACGAGGACCTCAAGCGCGTGTGCAACAAATGCACCGGCGCCACCCAGACGTCCTGCAACAGCACGGCCTGGACCTACTACCAGGCCGTCCGCGTCCTCGGCTGAGCACACGCGGGGCGCCCGCCGCGCGCCCCGCACCGCTTCCGGGTGCGCCGAGTTCCGGGTGCGTCGAGGTCAGCTGCCGGAAAGGGAGTCAGGGGCGGTGGGGGCGGCCTCGCAGTGGTCGAGGACCTCGCCCGGCGCACCGCCGTCGAACTCCACCCGGACCCTCTTCGTACCGTTCGCGGGGACGTTCACCGTCGGGTGGGCCTCGTCGATCGCCACCGTGTCCGCGTCCATGAAATACACGGCGACGTCGAAGTCGCGGGGGACGCCGTTCGGATTGACGACCTCGACGGTGGCGTACGGCCGGTCCTTGGTCGCGCAGCTCACCAGCTCCACGGTCGCCGGTTCGAAGGTGGCCTCCATGGCAGGGGACGACGACCCGTCCGACCCGCTCGAACCGCCCGACCCGTCGCCGTAGTCGTAGTCGTCATCGTCGTAGTCGTGGTACCCGCTCGACCCGGACGAGGACGATCCGCCGCCGCCGGACGAACCGTCGTGGTCCTGGCTCGAGCTGCTGCACCCGCCGCCCCCGTGCGTGCTGCTCCCGTGGCCGCGTCCGGTGGAGAAGCCGGTCAGCGCCAGTACCACCAGTGCCGCCGTCGCCGTGAGTCTGAGTGTGCGTCCCCGTCGGTCCATGGGACCAGCCTAGACACCGACTGTCACGAGCATGTCATTGCGGGGTGACCGGCCGGTCCCCGGCGCGGCGGGGACCGGTGCGTCGCGCCGCGGGCCCCGGCGCCGGGCGGCGTCACGCCGTTCGCGCCGTGCCCGTGCCCTTCTCCGCGTCCAGGGCGTAGACGCAGCGGTCCTTGCTGCACGCGTAGACGACGCCGTCGCGGACCATCGGGGAGCCGGTGATCTCGCCGCCGGTCGCCAGCTTCCAGCGGAGGCGGCCGTCGTCGGCCTTGAGGGTGTAGAGGAGGTGGTCGGTGGAGCCGAAGTGGATGCGGCCCTCGGCCACCGCGGGGGCGCCGACGATGTCGCCGCCCGCCTGGAAGCGCCACTTGGGCGTGCCGGTGACGGCGTCGAGGGTGTAGAGGCCCTTGCCGCTGCCCACGTGGACGTGGCCCGCGGCGACCAGCACCGGGTCGACCGAGGAGCGGGCCTCGGTGGCGATGCGCCAGCGGTCGCGGCCGTCGGTGGCGTCGAGGGCGTAGACCGTGCCGAGGTAGTCGGCGAGGTAGACGCCGCCGCCCGTGACCGCCGGGCCGGGGACGAAGGCGGGCGGGGAGAGGAAGACCGCGGGGGCCTCGAAGTGCCAGCGGACCATGCCGCTCGCCACGTCGACGGCGAGGACGCGGGTGCCGGCCGAGACGTAGACGTAGCCGTCGGGAGCCGCGGTCACCCGGACCGGGACGCCGCCGCAGGAGGCGGCGTCGCCGATGGGGTACGACCAGCGTTCGTCGCCGGTGCGGGCGTCGAGGGCGCGCAGGCGGGCGTCCTGCCAGAGGTAGACCGTGCCGTCGTGGAGGGCGGGGCCCGCCTCGGGGGACTCGAAGTCGGTCTGGCAGCCGGTGACCTCCCACAGCTTCTGCCCGGTGGAGGCCTCCCAGGCCTGGACGCCGCCGCCGCGGGTGCCGGTGACGACGGTGCCCCGGTCGGCCCTGAGGCAGTACACCCAGGAGTCGGTGGGCAGCCGCCACAGGTCGGTGCCCTCGCGGGCGTCCAGCGCGAACAGGGTGGGGCCGTCGGAGGCGACGATACGGCCGTCCGCCACCGCCATCGACCAGGCCACGTCACGCGTCTTGAAGCGGCGCCGGCCGGTGGCCACGTCCAGGGCGTGCACCTCGAAGGAGGTGACGTAGACGAGGTCGCCCGCGACGGCCGGGGTGCCCCACACGTCGTTGGACATGCGGAACCGCCAGGGGCGCCAGCCCGCCGGGGTCGCGGCGGCGGCCGGGGGCGCGGCCGTGGGGGCCGGTTCGGCGCCGTTGACGCCCGGGCGGGGCCGGGACCAGGAGGCGACCAGGCCGGGATCGGGCACGGGCGCCTTGACGGCGGCGGTGGCGCGCGCATCGGCGACCCGCGGGCCGGGGCCGATCGGCACGGCCGCTCCGGCGAGCCGGACGGGCCCCGCGCCGGGGGCGCCGACCCCGACGGGCGCGGGCGCCGTACGGGCGGGCACCACGGGGTCGTGCGCGGGCGGCGGCGGCACGGCGGGGCGGGCCATGCCGACGCCGCCGCCGCGGGGGCTCACCGCCGCCTTGACGGGTGGCCGGCCGCCGCGGCGCGTCTCGATGAGGGCGACCGCCTTCTCGGGCAGCCAGGCCGACGCCGTACCGCTGTCGTCGGAGCCGGAGCCGAAGAGGTGCGGGGCCAGCTGGGCCTGGAGGTCGGCGGGGCTGGGCCGGCCGGTGGCCTCCATCTGCATGCAGGAGTCGATGAGCGGGCGCAGCTCGTCCGGGAGCCCGGCCAGGTCGGGGCCCTCGCGCAGCAGCATGAAGACCGTCTCGACGGGGTTGGCGCCGTGGAACGGGGGGTGTCCGGTGGCCGCGAAGACGAGGGTCGAGCCGAGGGAGAAGACGTCGCTGGCGCCGGTGACGCTGCGCGAGTCCTTGGCCTGCTCCGGGGACATGTAGGCGGGGGTGCCGACGGCGACGTTCGTCATCGTCAGACGGGTGTTCGAGACGCCGGAGGCGATGCCGAAGTCGATCACCCGGGGGCCGTCCTCGACGACGAGGACGTTGGAGGGCTTCAGGTCGCGGTGGACGAGCCCGGCGCCGTGGATGGACTGGAGGGCCTCCGCGATGCCCGCCGCCAGCCAGCGCACCGCCTGGGCCGGGAGCGGCCCGCAGTCGTTCACTATCTCCTCGAGGGAGGGCGCGGGCACGTAGGCGGTGGCCAGCCACGGCACGGCGGCCCGCGGATCGGCGTCGACGACCGCGGCCGTGTAGAAGCCGGAGACCGCCCGCGCCGCCTCCACCTCGCGGGTGAAGCGCACCCGGAACAGCTGGTCCTCTGCCAGTTCCGTGCGGACCGTCTTGATCGCCACCCGCCGGCCCGAGGCCGAACGTGCGAGATAGACCAGCCCCATGCCGCCGGCCCCCAGCCGTCCCAGCACCTCGAACGGCCCGATCCGCCGCGGATCGTGCTGCGTCAGCTGATCCACCACTTGCCTGCCACCTCCCCGTACGGGCCGCGTCACCCACATGTGTACGCGACCCCGTGCAGCGTCTCACCACCGCACCGCCATGGCGGCACGCACCCCGATTCTTCCTGGCCGGGCCACCGGTTGCGAACCCCGTGACAATCGGGGTGTCTCATTTCATATACGCGCAAGTAGGCACATGCACAGGTGCCCGGCCCGCACGTACGTCCCCCGCGTCCGCCCCCGCACCGGCCCCCGGCCGCACGCCCGGACGGCTCAGCGCTGGAGCAGCGCGAACGACGCCCCCTGATTGTCGGTGACGACGGCCACCGTTCCGTACGAGGCGGTGAACGGCCCCGCCTGCACCCGCCCCCCGAGCCGGCTCACCGCGCCGAGGACCGCCTCGCAGTCCTCGACACCGAAGTGGACGAGGAAGTGCGGCGGCATGACGTCGGGGAAGACGTCCGAGACCGGCGCCCGCCCGAAGTCGGGCTCGGCGCCCGGTCCGAACAGGGCCTCGTGGAAGAGGTGGCCGTAGAAGGTGTTGGCGGCACCGGTGTCACGGGCGTACAGCTGCGCCCAGGCGAACGCGCCGGGTCTGTGCCGCACCCCGAAACCCGGGTGGCCGCCCGCCTGCCACAGGCCGAAGACCGCGCCCTCGGGATCGGCGGCCAGGGCCGCGACCCCCGCCCCGTCGACCGGCGTCGGCGCGGTCACCACCTGCCCGCCGGCCGTGCGGATGCGGCGCACGGTCGCCTCCGCGTCCGGGGTCGCGAAGGACACCGTCCACACCGTGGGCATCCGGCCGTCCGTCTTGTGGGCGAGCGCGGCGACCGGCTCGCCGTCCAGCCGGGCCCACACGGAGGAGCCGTACGCCTCCTCGAAGACCCACCCGAACAGCTCCCCGTAGAACCGCTTGCCCGCGTCCACGTCGGGGAGCTGCGCATCCACCCAGCAGGGGACGCCCTCCGCGTACACCGATGCCCTGTTTTCGGCCATACAGCCAAACTAACGGCGCTTCACGCAAGCCGCAGACCAGGCACGCCCGCCTCCGAGCCCCCGCGCACCCCATTTGCAGTCGGCCGAATCGCGCTCTCATCACCCGTCGGTAAGCTGACGGCATGACAGGACAAGTGCGTACCGTCGACGGCCGCGTGGCCGGTCGGCGCGGGCAGGCGACGCGGCAGAAATTGCTCGACTGCCTCAGCGAGATGCTCAGATCCTCTCCCTACCGGGACGTCAAGGTCATCGATGTCGCCCGGAAGGCGGGCACTTCGCCCGCGACCTTCTACCAGTACTTCCCGGACGTCGAGGGCGCCGTCCTGGAGATCGCGGAGCAAATGGCCGCCGAGAGCGCCGGGTTGACCGAGGTGCTGGAGGGGCGGTCCTGGGTCGGCAAGGCCGGCTGGCAGACCGCGCAGGAACTCGTCGACGAGTTCCTGGAGTTCTGGAAGCGCAACGACGCGATCCTGCGCGTCGTCGACCTCGGCGCGGCCGAGGGGGACAAGCGTTTCTACAAGCTCCGCATGAAGATCCTCAATTCGGTGAACGCCTCCCTCGCGGACGCCGTCGCCGAGTTGCAGTCCAAGGGCAAGGTCGACAAGGACGTGAACCCGGGCGCGATCGCCGGTTCGCTGGTCGCGATGCTCGCGGCGGTCGCCTCGCACCAGAAAGGTTTCACCGCGTGGGGCGTCAAGCAGGCTGAACTCAAGCCGAACGTGGCGCTGTTGGTGCACCTGGGCATGACGGGCAAGAAGCCGACGAAATAGCCCGCGGCAGCCGCGACCCTTTTCCCCCACGTCCCACGTCCTGTCTGGCAGGCGGCGGTCCGTCCGGTGATCCGGACGGGCCGCCGCCTGCCGCGCTGTGGGGGGGTGCCCGACTCGAGGACGCCCGCGGCACACGTCGGCCGAGGGTGGGCAACAGCCCGGACTGCGTGCGCCGGCCCGAGCCGGTGGGCAGCAGCCCGGACGGCGTGCGTCAGCCCGGCAGCGGCCGGTCCCGCACCACGTGCTTCATGACCAGCGTCGAGGTGAGCCGCTGCACCCCGGGCAGGGTCGCCAGCCGCTCGTCGTACAGCCGCTGGAAGGCCGCGAGGTCGGCGGTGGCCACCCGCAGCAGGTAGTCCGGCTCCCCGAACAACCGCTGCGCGTCCAGGACGTGCTCCACCTCGCCGACGGCCCGCTCGAACTCCGCGACCGTGTCCCGGTCCTCCTGCCGCATCGAGACGAAGACCAGTGCCTCGAAGGTCAGCCCGACGGCGGCCGGCTCCACCACCGCCCGGTAGCCGCTGATCGCCCCGGACCGCTCCAGCTCCCGCAGGCGCCGGTGGCACGGCGAGACGCTCAGCCGCACCCGCGCGGCCAGCTCGGTCACGGTCAGCCGCCCGTCCTGCTGCAGCTCGGCAAGAATCTTCCGGTCCACGTCGTCCATGGGGAAGATCCTTCCCCATTCGGCCCGGTTCCGGGAAAACTTCGGGAACACCTTCGACGGAATCGCGCCTAATGTCCCCTCCATGGATTCCGCCACCCTGATCTCCTTCCTCACCGTGGACCTGCTGCTGGTGTGCGTGCCGGGCGCCGACTGGGCGTACGTGATCGCCGCCGGGCTGCGCGGCCGCTCGGTGGGCCTGGCCGTGACGGGCCTGGTCAGCGGCTACGCCCTGCACACGGCGCTGGCCGCGGCGGGCCTCGCGGTCCTGGTGGCGGGGTCCCCGCAGCTGCTCACCGCGCTGACGGTGGCCGGGGCGGCGTACCTGGTGTGGCTGGGCTGGAGCGTGCTGCGCCGGCCGGGGGTGCCGCGGGCGGGGGAGGCGGTGGAGCGGGACCGGCGGCGGGTCTTCCTGCGCGGCGCGACGATCAGCGGCCTCAACCCCAAGGGCCTGCTGCTCTACCTCTCCGTGCTGCCCCAGTTCCTCGTCACCCGGGACGCGCGCCTGCCGGTGCCGGCGCAGACCGCCGTCCTCGGGCTGCTGCACATGGCGTGCTGCGCCGCCGTCTACGCGACGGTGGGCGTCCTGGCCCGCAGGCTGCTGGGCGCCCGCCCGGCGGCGGCCCGCGCGGTCACCCGGACGTCGGGGGCGGCGATGCTGGGGATCGGGGCGTTCCTCCTGGCCCAGCGGCTGGCTCTCGGCGGCTGAGCCGGACCGGGCGGATCTCCCGCGCCGCCCTCGTCCGCGCTCGCCTTCGTCCGCCCTGGCCGATACTCGGACCATGGGAACGGATGCCACGGATCTTCACGAGTTGCTGAGGTCGCTGCGGGTGTGGGACCCGGAGGTGACCGAGCTGCCGCCCTTCGACCCGGCGGCGGCCCCCGCCGAGCCGCTGGCGCTGTTCACCGGCTGGTTCGCCGAGGCGGTGGCGGCGGGCGAACGGGAGCCGCACACCATGACCCTGTCGACCGCGGACGGGGACGGCCTGCCGGACGCGCGCATCGTGATCCTGCACGGCGCGGACGAGGACGGCTGGTCCTTCGGCACGCACGTGACCAGCCGCAAGGGCGGCCACCTCACGGACCGTCCGTTCGCGGCCCTCACCTTCTACTGGCCCGTGCTGGGCCGCGAGGTGCGCGTGCGCGGCCCGGTGACGGCCGCCCCGGCTGCGGAGGCCCGGGCGGACCTGCACGCCCGGTCGACGGGGGCCCTGGCCGCCGCCCTCACCGGCCACCAGAGCGAGAGCCTGGCCTCGCTGGAGGAGCTGGCGACCGCGTCGGCCGCCGCCTGGGACCGGGCCCGCGCGAACCCGACCGCCGAGTCGCCCACCTGGACCCTGTACCGACTCCGCCCGGACGAGGTGGAGTTCTTCCAGGGCGACGCGGGGCGCCGGCACGTCCGGCTGGCCTACCGGCGGGCGGCGGACGGCTGGTCGCGGGGGCTGCTGTGGCCGTGAGGGGCGGGCGAGGGGGCGGCGAGCCGCGGGTTCCTGCCGCCTGGACCGGGGTGCCGAGGCCGTCCCGGCCGCTACGCGCCGGGAGCCCGGTACTGGACGAGCTGGGCCGTGCGCAGGGCCCTCAGCGTTTCGTCGACGGTCAGCAGAACGGTCGTCTCGAACGAGCTGAGCGCACCGCCCCCGCTGATCGCCAGCGCGACCGCGGCCATGGACACGTCGTCCGGGGCCTCCCACAGGTTGTAGCCGTCGTGCGTGCCGAAGGCGTACCAGAAACCGTGGAGCGTTCCGCCGACGGACTCGATGTACGACTGAGCGGCCCGGGCCCGGTCCTCCGGGTGGTCGATCAGCCGCGCCCAGGTCTCCGGCGTGTAGCTGAACCTCGACAGGTAGAGCGGCATCGTGTCTCCCTTTCGTCCCGTCAAGGGATGCCCCGCGGGGCGGGAAGCGCGCCGACGGCGGGCGCCGCGTCCCCCGAACGGCCGGGAAAACCGCTGGGCGTCCGGGCACGGTCTTCGGCACTCGGGGGTGGCGCGAGAAGCTTCGCGCCGTCGAGGACGAACTCCTCCGGCGGGGCGCCGACCAGGCCGGTCAGGCCGCGGTGGCCGGGACGAGGACGGCGGTCAGGGGCGCTCCGGCCGCTCGTCCGGGCACTCCCCTCCAGCTCCGCAATTCCGGCGAAACGCACCAAAAAGACTATTATTTCCCTTGTGGGTGCCGTGCGGGCCTCACGAGGGAGGAATGTCCCCATGACTGAGAACACCGGCGTACGACACGGTGGAGCGCCCGGTTCTCGCGGCCGGACCTCCATCGCCGATGTGGTGGTGGAGAAGATCGCCGGAATGGCGGCACGCGACGTGCCCGGCGTCCACGCCCTCGGCAGCGGATTCGCGCGCTCGATGGGATCCGTGCGCGAACGGATGCCCGGCGCCGGTAGCGGCAAGTCCGTCACGCGCGGGGTCAGCGTCGAGGTCGGAGAGCTTCAGGCGGCCGTCGATCTGGAGATCGTCGTCGACTACGGCGTCTCGATCACGGACGTGGCCGGTGCGGTGCGGGAGAACGTGATCTCCGCGGTGGAGGGGATGGCGGGCCGGGAAGTCGTGGAGGTCAACATCACGGTCAGCGACGTGAAGCTGCCCGACGAGGAGGACGAGGGCGAGGAACGGCAACGGATCCAGTAGCCGGGCGGAGCGGCGCGTTCGAGCGACGGAGCGCGTGATGAGCCCTGAGCGAAGGAGCGCGTGATGAGCAAGGCCGTGGTGGGCCTGATGGCCGGAATGGCGCTCGGTTTCGCCGCCTATTTCGGCAACTTCTGGACTTTCCTGCTGGTGCTGGGGCTGGGCCTCGTCGGCCTCCTGGTCGGGCGGCTGACGGAAGGCGATCTCGAACCGAGCGACTTCGTCCGCCGCCGGGACCGGCAGGAGCGGATCCGCGACGACCGGCGACGGGCTCGGTGAGACCGGCGGCAGTGACCGGTGAAGCCGATCGGCGTCCCGTCGTCCCCCTGGCGGGCGCGGTGCGTCACCGTTGCCGACCGGGCCGTCGTGAAGACCGTTTCCCGGATCGCCCGCCGGGCACTGAGCCGGTTCACCTCGACCGGTTCAGTGCAGCCCGGCCGCCGTACGCCACGGGTGGCGGCCTGTGTGCCGGGGCCCTCGCGTCCCCCGCGTCGGCCGACGCGGCACCCGAGCACGGTCCCGGCGTGCCCCGCCGTACCGGAGAGGCGCGGAACCCGCACGTCCCGGGAGGTGTCCCGCCATGGTCCTCTTCCTGACCCTGCTCGCCGCCGGAATCGCTCTGGTCGCCGTCGGCGCGGCCGTCGACGGCCTGCTCCACCTGGCCTCGATCGGCGTACTCCTCCTCGTCGCCGACCTGCTCTACCTGGCGGTCCGCTCCCTGTGGCGCTCCACCCGGCGCCCGGCCGGCTGAACGGCCCGGCCACGGGCGGCCCACGTTCCGCCGGGCGCGAGGCCGTTCGGAGGCGCCCCGAGGGTCGTCGACATGGCCACGAGTCCATCACACGGGCCGGGGACAGGAGCCTCGGTTCCGCAGATCCGGCAGCGGAGGACGCCCGGGGGACGACGTCGCCGTCGCGGAGCCCGCGGAGGGGGAAGCCGGAGCCTCCGAGGTCACCCGGACCCGGCCGCCGGGTCGGGGTCCGTCGCGAGGCGGGCGTGGCCGTGCACGTCCCGCCAGGCGTCCTGGCGGCCGGCCTCCCACATCGCGCCGCGCAGGGTGCCCTCGTAGCGGAACCCGCAGCGCTCGGCGACGCGGCAGGACGCCCCGTGGCCGAGGGCGTGGCCCAGCTCCAGCCGGTGGAGGCCGAGTCGGGCGAAGAACCAGACGGTGGCCAGCCGCAGGGACCGGGTGGCCACCTGCCGGCCGCGGGCCTCGGGCAGCACCCAGTAACCGACGTTGGCACAGCTGCGGACGCGGTCGATCGCGTTGAGGCCGACCTGCCCGAGGATCGCCCCGTCCTCCGCGTCCGTGACGCAGAGGACGACCGCGGTCCCGGCCTCCGTCGCCGCCGTCCTCGCCCGCAGCGACTCCCGCGCGCCGGCGGTGTCCGTGACGGCCCGCAGCGGGGTGTTCCAGCGCAGGAACTCGGGGTCGAGGTGCACGCGCAGCCACGCGTCGACATCGGCGGCGGATCCGGGGTCCCAGGGCCGCAGGCGCAGGCCGTGACCGTCGAGCACGGGGGCGGGCGGACCGGCGTACGGCTCACGGGGATCGGTCATCCCGCCATTGAACACCGGCCGCTTCCGCACCCGCGCCGGAAGGGCCCCCTGCCCGTGTGCACCGTCCTCCCGGTTCCATGAAAATGCGCTGTGCCCCCGCCATGAACCTGTGCATCCCCCATGAAGCGCGCGGGATTGTTGGCAATTTTGTCTGCGATCCGGCTACGTTCGCTGACGCAAGCACCCGCAGCGAGGGAGTCGAACCGTGAAGCACAGGGCAGTCAAGCGCAGGTCGGTCGTCATGGGCATCGGGGCCACCGCCGGCGTCGCGGCGGTGGGCGGCCTCGCCCTCAGCGCCCAGGCGTCGGCCGGCGGGACCTCGTCCTCTTCTTCGTCCGGCTCGGACTCCCTGGGCTCTCTGGCCTTCGACCCCGACGCCTACACCGAGCTGACGACCACCGTCACGGACGCCGAGGGCACCGAGCACCCCGTGACCTACCGCTTCTGGAAGGCGATCACCTACGTCGCCCGGCCGGTGGACGAGAAGTACCAGAGCCTCAACGTCAGCGTCCCGGTGAAGATCGACGGCACCGCGGTGGACGCCTCGGACGCGCCGATCCTGTTCGCGAACTCCGTCGGCGGGTACATGCCGTCCTCCGTCGCGGACGCCACCGGCGTCGGCGGCCCCGCCGGCGGGCCCATGGGAGGCGGCGCCCCCGGCGGCCCGTCCGCCCCGACCGCCTCGCCCAGCCCCTCCGCCTCCAACGCGACGGGCGACACCAACGCCACCGGCGGCGCCCTGAACACCAACCAGCTGCTCGCCCTTGCCGCCGGTTACGTCGTCGTCGAGCCCGGCGCCCGCGGCCGTACCCTCAAGAACTCCGCCGGCGAGTACTACGGCGTCGCCCCCGCCGCGATCGTCGACCTCAAGGCCGCCGTGCGGTACGTCCGCGCCAACAAGGGCCGCATCCCCGGCGACACCGACCGGATCGTCTCCGCCGGCACCAGCGCGGGCGGCGCCCTGTCCTCGCTGCTCGGCGCGTCCGGCGACAGCCCGCTCTACGCGCCCTACCTGAAGGAGATCGGCGCGGCCGACGCCTCCGACGCGATCTTCGCGACCGGCGCCTGGTGCCCGATCACCGACCTGGAGCACGCCGACGGCGCCTACGAGTGGAACTGGGGCGCCAACGCCACCTCCGCCGGAGCGGTCGTCGACCAGTCGGTGTCGAAGGAGTTGCGGGCCCGGTTCGCGGAGTACCAGGCCGGCCTCAAGCTCAGGGGACTCGGCGGCTTCGGCACGCTCAACGCCCGCAACTACGACGAGTACCTGGTCGAGCAGTACCTGGAGCCGTCGGCCACCACCCACCTCGCCGCCCTGTCGGACTCGGCGCGGGCGACCTACCTCGCCGCCAACACCTTCATCACCTGGAAGAACGGCCGGGCCTCCTTCTCCTGGGCCGACTTCCTCACCCACGTCGGCGCCCGCAAGAAGAACGTCCCGGCGTTCGACGCCTTCGACCTCTCCTCCGGGGAGAACAACGAGTTCGGAAAGGGCACCACGCTCGCCCGGCACTTCACGGCGTACGGCCAGAAGAACGACACGACCGGCCTCACCGGCAAGCGGGTCGACGGCGACGTCCCCGAGCTGCTGCGGCTGATGAACCCGATGTACCACCTGGTCGACAAGCCCAACACCGCTCGCAGCAAGCACTGGTGGATCCGGCTGGGCACCAAGGACTCCGACACGTCCCTGACCGTCTCCGCGAACATCGCCGCCGCCGCGCACGGCCTCGGCGACGACGTGAACCACGTCTACTACTGGGACCAGGGCCACGGCGCCAACACCGACCCGGGCGACTTCATCCAGTGGATCGCCGAGGTGACAGGGCACAAGGCCGAGCGGAAGTAGTCCCTTTCCCGGCGGCCCCTGCCGGTTCCCGGCGGCCTCCGCCGGGCCGCCCCCGAGCGGCGGCGTCCGTTTCCCGTCATAAGAATCGACGCCGCCTCCCGCGACGCCGGACCCCCGCGCACCCGGGCCCGGCGTCGCGGCACGTCCACAACCAGGTGACCCACGTCACCGTCCGCACACACCACTCGTACAGGCGTGATCGATCCGCAACCAATTCCGGTCTTGACCGAGACCCATCAATGCCGCGCATGATTACGCTCGCGCTCATGGAAGACTCCGCACCGCAGCCGAACCCCTCCGCGAACAGCGCCGCGAACGCGGCCGACCGCCCGGTCTACGTCATCGGCGGCGGCCCCGGCGGCCTCGCCACCGCGTACGCGCTGCGCGCCCGGGGCGTACGCGCCGTCGTGGTGGAGAAGTCCGACCGGGTCGGCGCGTCCTGGCGGCGGCACTACGACCGGCTGCACCTGCACACCACCCGGCGCCGCTCGGCCCTGCCCGGCCTGCCGATGCCCCGCCGCTTCGGACGGTGGGTCGCCCGCGACGACGTGGTGCGGTACCTGGAGAAGTACGCCGAGCACCACGAGCTGGAGATCGTCACCGGCGTCGAGGTGTCCCGCGTCGAGCGGACCCCCGACGGCACGGGCTGGCTGCTGCACGCCTCCGGGGGGCGCGAGCTGACCGGCGCGGCGGTCGTCGTCGCCACCGGCCACAACCACACCCCGGCGCTGCCCGACTGGCCCGGCCGCGACACCTTCACCGGCGAGCTGATCCACGCCTCCGCCTACCGCAACGGCACGCCGTACGCGGGCCGGGACGTCCTCGTCGTCGGCGTCGGCAACACCGGTGCCGAGATCGCCGTCGACCTGGTGGAGAGCGGCGCCGGGCGGGTGCGGCTGGCCGTGCGCACGGTCCCGCACATCGTGCGCCGCTCCACCGCCGGCTGGCCGGCCCAGTACAGCGGCATCCTCGTACGGCGGCTGCCCGTCAAGCTCGTCGACCGCGTCGGCCGGGTCCTGGCCAGGATCAGCGTGCCGGACCTGTCGGCGCAGGGACTGCCGCGACCGGACACCGGGCTCTACACCCGTGTCCGCGAAGGGGCGATCCCGGTGCAGGACGTCGGCCTGATCGACGCGGTGCGCACGGGGAGGGTCGAGGTCGTGGCCGCGGTGGACGGCTTCGAGGACGGCAAGGTCGTCCTCGCCGACGGCACCCGCGTCCAGCCGGACGCCGTGATCGCCGCGACCGGCTACACCCGCGCCCTGGAAGGCCTGGTCGGCCACCTCGACGTCCTCGGCCCCCGGGGCAGACCGACCGCCCACGGCCCCCGCACACCGGCCACCGCCCCCGGCCTCTACTTCACCGGCTTCACCAACCCCATCAGCGGCAACCTCCGCGAACTGTCCCGCGACGCGGAACGCATAGCGAAGGCGGTACGCCGCCGGCTGGGGCGGGGCTGAGGGGACGCCGCACCACCGGGGACGGGTTCCGGCGGGAGCCGGCCGTCAGGCCACCGCGGGCGCGGCGGGCGCGAAGGGAGCCGTGGGCCTGCGCCTGATCACCAGCGCCATCAGCGCCGCCGCCGCGCACAGCGCCCCCGAGGCGTACCAGACCACGTCGTACGAGCCGAAGGCGTCGCGAGCCACGCCGCCGAGGAAGGCGACCAGGGCCGCGCCGATCTGGTGGGAGGCCAGGACCCAGCCGAAGACGATGGCGCTGTCCTCGCCGTAGTGCTCGCGGCACAGGGCCAGGGTGGGCGGGACGGTGGCGACCCAGTCGAGGCCGTAGAAGACGATGAAGAAGATCATCGGCGGGTGGACCGTCGGGGCCAGCAGGACCGGCAGGAAGAGGAGCGAGACGCCGCGGAGCGCGTAGTACACCGCCAGCAGCCGGCGCGGTTCGAAGCGGTCCGTGAACCAGCCGGAGGCGATCGTGCCGACCACGTCGAACACGCCGATCACCGCCAGCAGGGAGGCCGCCGCCGTGACGGGCATGTGGTGGTCGTGGGCGGCCGGCACGAAGTGGGTCTGGACCAGGCCGTTCGTGGAGGCGCCGCAGATCGCGAAGGTCCCGGCCAGCAGCCAGAACGGGCCGGTGCGCAGCGCCGAGAACAGGACCGTGACCGCACGCCGCGCCGCGCCCGGCACCGGGGCCGGCTTGGGGACGAACTCCGTCGCCCCGTACGGCCTCTGGCCCACGTCCGCGGGATGGTCGCGCAGCAGCAGCCAGACGAAGGGGACGACCGCGAGGGCGGCGAGGGCGACCGTCACCGCCGCCGGGCGCCAGTCGTGGCGGGTGATCATCCAGGACAGCAGCGGCAGGAAGATCAGCTGGCCGGAGGCGGAGGCCGCGGTGAGGATGCCGCTGACCAGGCCCCGGCGCTCGGTGAACCAGCGGTTGGTGACCGTCGCGGCGAAGGCGAGGGCCATCGAACCCGAGCCGAGACCCACGAGCAGACCCCAGCACAGCAGCAGCTGCCAGGCCGCCGTCATCCACACCGTCAGGCCGGAGCCGAGCGCGATCACGGTCAGCGCGACGGCCACCACCCGGCGGATGCCGAAACGGTCCATCAGCGCCGCGGCGAAGGGCGCGGTGAGCCCGTAGAGGGCGAGGTTGACCGACACGGCCGCGCCGATCGTGCCCCGCGACCAGCCGAAGTCCTCGTTCAGCGGCTCGATGAGCAGGCCGGGCAGCGAGCGGAAGGCAGCCGCCCCGATGATCGTGACGAAGGTGACGGCGGCGACGAACCACGCCCGGTGGACGCGCGGCCGCCGCCTCCCGGCGCGAGGGGTCCCACCGGGGGCCACCCCCGGCGCCCGGGAGACGCCCGCGTCCGGCGCCCCGCCCCCCTTCGCCCCCGCCCCGGTCACCCTGGTCCCGCTCTCCTCGACCTTGTCCACCTCGGCCCCGTCCGCCCCGGTCCCGGTCATGTCTGTCTGCGTCACGCCATAGAGCTTCGGGTCCGCGATCGTCCGGAGCGAGTGACCCAAAGGCCGATGTTCGTTAGGATCGGGCCATGAGCCCCTCCTCGGGCTTCCGCCCGCACCGCGTCGTCGTCCTCGCCCTCGACGGCCTGCTCCCCTTCGAGCTGGGCATCCCGCACCGCATCTTCGGCCGTCCCAAGGACCCCGAGGGACGGCACCTGTACGAGGTCGTCACCTGCTCGGTCCGGCCGCCGGGGCCGGTCGAGACGGACGCCGATTTCGCCGTCCAGGTCGCGTACGGTCCGGAGGCACTGGCCACCGCCGACACCGTGATCGTCCCGGCGTCCTACGAACTCGGCCCGGTCTTCGAGGAGGGCGTCCTGACCGACGACCTCGCCGCCGCGCTCGCCTTCATCCGCCCCGGCACCCGCCTCGCCTCCATCTGCACCGGCGTGTACGTCCTGGCCGCCGCCGGCGTCCTCGACGGCCGCCCCGCGACCACGCACTGGGCCGACGCCGCCCGGCTCCAGCGCCTGTTCCCCGGCGTCAGGGTCGACCCCGACGTCCTCTTCATCGACGACGGCGACGTCCTGACCTCGGCGGGCGTCGCCGCCGGCATCGACCTGTGCCTGCACATGGTGCGCCGCGACCACGGCACGGCCGTCGCCAACGAGGTCGCCCGCCGTACGGTCGTACCGCCGCACCGCGACGGCGGGCAGGCGCAGTACATCGAGCGGCCGGTGCCCGATCCGCAACTGCCCGGGACGGCCGCGGCGCGCGCGTGGGCGCTCGGCCGCCTCCACGAGCCCATCCAGCTACGGGACATGGCCGCCCAGGAGGCCATGTCGGTACGGACGTTCACCCGCCGCTTCCGCGAGGAGGTCGGGGTCAGTCCCGGCCAGTGGCTCACCCGGCAGCGCGTCGAACGCGCCCGGCACCTGCTGGAGTCCACCGGCCTCTCCGTGGACCAGGTCGCCCGGGACGCCGGCTTCGGCACCGCCCAGTCGATGCGCCAGCACCTGCAGGCGGCGCTCGGGGTGACACCGACGGCGTACCGGCGGACGTTCCGGACGGAGAGCGGCGCCGTCAGAACGTGAGGACGCCCCGTGGCGGCAGCCCGGGATCCGGCGGGGCGGGCATCGCGCAGGACAGGAGCGGGAATCCCGAACATTTGTCCACAGCCTGTGGACAAGAGGAGCGGCACGCCTTCCCCCTCTCCGCGAGGCCCGAGCCGCTCACCGGCGCCGGCGGAACGCCGGGGGTGCCGGTGCCGCCGGGTGGCGATCCCGTGACGGACGCCCGGGGCATCCGGCGGTCGACCGCCCCCGAACGCACGCCGGACGGCGGCGCGCCTCCCCCGCTCTCGACCGTGCTCGAGCGGGAGGTGCCCCCGTGCCGCCCCGAGCACGGCACCGCGCACCACCATCCGACTCGGCGCACCCGCCCCGGTCTCCCCCGGCCCTGAGGGACCCGACGCCGAATCACGACCCACACTCGGCGAGGGCCCCGTCACCGGAACCCTCGTCGTCCCCTCGCGGCGAATCGCTGCCCACAAGCGTGATCAAACGGACACCCGACGTCAACACCCGTTCGGGGATTTGTGACTTACGTCCTATTTATACTGGGCGCGCACGGAAGCACGTCCAGGCGCACCGCCGCCCTCCCCGGCCGGACCGACAGCGCTTTCTGCATCCGTGCACCGCACCCCGCGCGCCGTTCGGCTCCGTCCACGCCCGCGCACCGCCGCCGCAGGCCGGGCCGTGCCGGTCCGCATCAGTCCTCGGACACGGCCGCGCCGCACGGCCGTGTCACACGGCTTCGTACGCGAACCCGCCGTAGGCCGGCGCGCGGAAGGGGCGGGTCCCGCCCTCGGCCGCTCCGCCGCGGTCCGTCACTCCGCCGCGGTCCGTCACTCCGCCGCGGTCCGCCGCGCTTCCGGGGTCGATGTCGTCCAGCGGCCGCGCGCAGTGGTCGAGTTCGCACCAGATGCGCTTGCCTGGACCCTCGACGCTCCACCCCCAGCGGTCCGCGAGGCCGTCCACGAGGGCCAGTCCACGGCCGCCCGTCGCCCCGTCCCCCACACAACGGGGCACGGGGGCCCGGCTGCTGCTGTCGGCCACCTCCAGCCGGACGGTGGCCCGACCCGCCTCGACGCCCGGCAGCGAGAGCCGCAGCACGGCCGGACAGCCGGTGTGCACCACGGCGTTGGTGACCAGCTCGGAGACGAGCAGGATCAGCGTCTCGGCGAGCGGCTCGTCGGCCCCTATCCCGGACCCGACGAGACGCGAACGGGCCCATCGCCTGGCGCGACCCACTTCAGCGGGGTCGGGCCGGATCTCCAGCTGCACTTGAAGCACCTGCACCGCTCACACCATCCGAACCGGCGGACACATGGCCGCGCGCCACGTGAGCCACGCAAGCCACGCGAGCACCATGACGACGAGGGCCACGATCGTAGCCATTTTCCGCATGGCCAGAACAACGACCAGAGGCGGAGTGACGGAACGTGATTCCCTTACGAGACAGCTTGGTTGACATACAGTCACCTCAACAAGCGCTTCGGGCATATTCCAGCGCGAAGGAGTACGCGTGCGGCATACTGTGCGACGCTTGTCGCGGAGAGTCGAACAGGCCGCAAACCCGCGCCCGTCCGGCCTGCGAGCAGGCACGCGCACCGTCGGATCCGGCACTGCCCCGGGGGCACCACCGGCACGGCTCGCGCTCGTAGCCACTCGCATCACACAGAAGGTACCGGAGCGACCCCCCGACTCCAGCCCGTGACGGGTCACACCTCGGCCACAACCGCAACTCACGCTCCGTCACCACCCCGTGCCACGATCAGTGACACGGTTCCCGGCCGGCGCCCGTCACCGCAGGCCGACGCCTTCGGAAGCCGTCCCGGACAGCGGGTCGCGCGTCGGCGGACCATCACTCTGTGTGCAGTCTCCCGCACGCCGCGCACCCGTCCGGTTCCGCTTCAGCAGCAGGTGAACCCCGTCCCGCCGCGCGCCTGGAGGCAGTCGCGCGCGCCGCGCACGGCGGCCTCCTCGGCGCGGAGCCGGGCCGTCGCGAGGCCGGCGGTGCCGACGGCGGCGTGGACGGCGGCCCGCGCCGCCTCCACCCGCGCCGACGGGTGCGCGCACGGATGCCCGACGGCCGGGAAGGCGCCGATCGGCTGTCCGAACTGCTCCCGCGCCCGGGCGTGTTGCACGGCCGTCCCGCACGCGCGCGTGGCGCCACCGAGCTGCCCGGCCGCGGCAAGGAGGGCGGCGACGGGTCCGGAGAGGATCGGGGGTGGAGCCCCGCGGCGGTCCCCTACTCCGGCACGGTGAAGTAGCGGGCGAACGCCGGCACGACCTCCGCCTCCCCCACCTTCCCGTCCGCGTCGGCGTCCAGCACACCCGCGGCCCCCCGGGCCACACCCTCACCGGCACCGAGCGCCCTCAGCACCCGCACCGTGTCGTCGACCGTGGCCCGCCCGTCCCCGTCACCGTCCGCGACGGCGAGCGCGGCGTGCAGGAACGGCCGGGCGATCTCGGCGAACCGCTCGGGATTGTCACGGAGCCGTTTGACCGCCCCGCCCACGAACTCGTCGCGGGTGATGCGCTGATCCCCGTCGCGGTCGGCCATCCCGGCCATGCCCTGCCAGAACGCCTCGGCACCGGCGTACAGCGCCTGTCCCCTGTCGGACCGGGCCGGCACTCCGAACTCGGCGAGTACGGCCTTCGCGGCGGAGGCGAAGTCCTCACGGTCGATGTAGCCGTTGCCGTCCTGGTCGAAGGTGGCGAACCGGTCGGCGATCCTGCGTTCGTACTCGCTGCTCACCATCTCTGTGGGCCGCCTCACGTCGTCGCGTCGGGTGTGGGTGAACTCTCCGCAGGGGAGCGTACGACGCCGACGGCCCCGGGGCGGAGTCGGCCGGTGCCTACGCGGACAGCGGCTCGGTGCCGTCCACGGCCTCGGCGACGTCGCCGTACACGTCGAACAGCCGGCGCACCCCCAGCGCGCCGAGGACCCGGTTCACGTGGGAGTCCTCGACCGCGCCGCGCGCCGGCAGGATCAGCCGCAGGCGGCCCCGGCAGGAGCGGATCAGCCGCCGGGAGGCGATGAGGACGCCGACTCCGCTGGAGTCGCAGAAATGCACCTCGGAGAGGTCCAGGACGAGGCTGTGGCGGCCCTCGGCCACTTCGTCGTGCACCCGTTGGCGCAGCAACGGGGACGTCACCAGGTCCAGTTCGCCCGACACCCGGAGCACGGCCCATCCGCTCCGTTCGCCGACGGTCACTTTGAAAGCCACCCACACGCCCTTCGTCCGCCCGAACGGAAGCTGTCCCTTCGCTTCCTCGCAGCGCGGCTGCCCAGCGGCCGTTCCCCGAAACGACGAGCAAAAAACAACCAATGCGAGAAAGAGGCTTGTTCCGATCGCTATCGGTCCTGTTCGATCTCACCGGAACAAGGTCCAATCAACCCTGATCCAGTCTGATCACCGGCAAGTCGGGTAGGTGTGCCCAGAGCGGGCCTTTACCACCCTCCGAAGTGCAGGGGGCGCACATTGCACCAAAGGGGCGTGCGTCGTCGGACGTGCCGACTACATTCGAGGTGACGATGCACGCAGGCTGGACAGGGACAGGTCCCGGCGGGGGCGCCGGGCACGGGCAGGGCTGAGGGGGCCGCATGGCGAAGAAGGACGCACCGCCCCGCTGGGACCGCAGGATGCAACAGCGCCTCGCGCGCGGGGAGGCCGCCGCCCTCGGTGAGCTGTACGACCGGTTCGCCTCGCTCGTGCACGGCCTGGCCCACCGCGTGCTGGGGGACGAACGGGCCGCCGACGGCGTCACCCACGAGGTCTTCGCGCACGTGTGGGAGCACCCGGACTCCTACGACCCCCGGGAGAGTCCCCTGCGCACCTGGGTCGCCGACCTGACCCACCGCCTGGCCGTGCAGCGACTGCGCGCCACGGAGACCGCGGCGCTCGCGCCGGACGGCTCCGGCAGCACCGAGGAGCTGGAGAACAAGGTGCGTCACGCCTCGGTCGCCGCCCGCGCCGACTACATCGTCCAGTCGATGCCGGCCCCGCTGCGCGCCGCCCTGGAGCTGGCGTACTTCCAGCGCCGCGACTACCGCCAGACCGCCGCCGACCTCGGCGTCACCGAGGACGAGGCGCGCCGGCGCCTCCGCCTCGGCCTGCAACTGCTCTCCACGGCCCACGACGCCGGCGCCCCCGGCGCCCCGCCCGGACGCTACGGGGGTGCGGCATGACCGAGGACCGGTTCCCCGAGAACACCGGAGCCGACCGCCTCCCGCGGACCCCGCACGCCTCCGTGGCGGACGGCGGCCTCCCGCGGCCCGCTCCGGAACCCGCCGCTCCGGCGCCGCCGCGGCTGGAACACCCGGTGCTGAAGGCGCTGTTGGGAGCCTGGGCGCTGGCCGCCTGCTCGGCCGAGGAGACCGCCGCCGTCGAGGACCACCTCGGTGACTGCGGGGCCTGCGCCGACGAGGCACGGCGGCTGCGCGAGGCGGTCGGCCTGCTCCAGCGCCCCGACAGCCTCGACCTGGATCCGGGCCTGCGCACCCGCGTCCTGGAGAGCTGCCTGGACCGGCGCCCGCCGCGCATCCCGGTGCCCGACTGGGCGATGGCGTACGACGCGGAGACCGCCCGGCTGGACGCGCTGCTCCAGGACTTCGGGGACGCGGAGTGGCACGCACCCGTGCGGCTGCGCTGGTTCCGCGGCCAGGACGCCACCAGCCGCCGTACGACCGTCGCCGGGGTCATCGCCCACCTGCTCGCGGTGGACGGGCTGGTCGCCGTCGCCCTGGGCCTCGACGATCCGCTGGGCCCGGCCACGGGCGGCACCGCGGGCAAGCCGGCCGGCACGCCCGCGGAGCGGACGGAGGCGTTCTGGGAAGCCTCGCACTTCCCGCCGACCCGGTCCGTGCGCGGCCCCTGGCGGGAACAGGCCCACGCGGTCGTCCGCACGGTGTCCTCCAGCGGGGGCACCACCCGTGCGGGCGAAGCCGAGCGTGGCGAAGACCCCGGCACCGTCGCGGTGCCGTACGGCGACTTCGAACTGCCGCTGCGGGACGCGCTGGTGGACCGGGCCTTCGAATGCTGGGTGCACGCCGTGGACATCGCCGAGGCCGTCGACTACCCCTACGACCCGCCCGCGCCGCGTCACCTGCGCGGCATGGTCGACCTCGCCGCCCGGATGCTGCCGGCCGTCCTCGCCGAACGCCGTCGCGCGGGACTGGCCGGGCCGGGCGACCGCAGGCACCTGGTGACCGCCGGCCGTCCCGGGCGCAGCCTGCGGCTGGAGATCGAGGGACGGGGCGGCGGCGAGTGGTTCATCCCGCTCGACTCCCCGGCCGCGGTGGGCTCCGCCGACCACGAGGTGGCCCATGTCGCCCTGGACGACGTGGAGTTCTGCCGGCTCGCGGCGGGCCACGTCTCCCCGGAGGAGGCGGCGGCCGGCCAGGTGGGCGACCGGACGGCCATCCGCGACGTCCTGTCCGCGGCGGCGTCCCTGAGCCGGATGTAGGGCCCACCCGGGACGGAAACGGAGCCCGGCGGCGGCACCACGCAGCGGAACGGCCTACGCGAAGACGACCGTCCGCCGCCCGTTCAGCAGGATCCGGCGCTCCGCGTGCCACTTCACGGCCCGCGCCAGCGCCTGGCACTCCACGTCCCGTCCGACGGCCACGAGCTGGTCCGGCGTGGCGTCGTGCCCGACCCGCTCGACCTCCTGCTCGATGATCGGCCCCTCGTCGAGGTCGGCCGTCACGTAGTGGGCCGTCGCGCCGATCAGCTTCACGCCCCGCGCGTGCGCCTGGTGGTACGGCTTGGCGCCCTTGAAGCTCGGCAGGAACGAGTGGTGGATGTTGATGATCCTCCCGCTGAGCTGCTTGCACAGGTCGTCCGAGAGGACCTGCATGTAGCGGGCCAGCACGACCAGCTCGACGCCCTCCTCGCGGACGATCTCCAGCAGTCGCGCCTCCGCCTCGGCCTTGTTCTCCTTCGTCACCGCGATGTGGTGGAAGGGGATGCCGTACGAACCCACCAGCTCGGCGAAGTCGGTGTGGTTGGACACCACGGCCGCGATCTCCACCGGCAGCGCGCCGGTCCGGGCGCGGAACAGCAGGTCGTTCAGGCAGTGGCCGAACCTGCTGACCATCAGGACGATGCGCATCTTCTCGTCGGCCCGGTTGATCTGCCAGTCCATGTGGAAGGAGTCGCCGATCGCCGCGAAGCTCGCCCGCAGCTTGTCCACGGTCACCGGCGACTCCGCCGAGAAGTGGACGCGCATGAAGAACAGTCCCGTGTCGTGGTCGCCGAACTGCTGGCTGTCCTCGATGTTGCAGCCGGTCATGAACAGGTAGCTGGACACGGCGTGCACGATGCCCTGCTTGTCGGGGCAGGACAGCGTGAGGACGTACTGGTCGGCGAGGGTCGCCGTGGCGCGGGTGGACTGCTCACTCATGCAGCACAGGGTCTCATGACAGGTCGTACCCGCAGGAAATCCGTCCGCAGGGCGGAATCCCGGCCGTCACGCCGTCCGTGTCATGATCCGCAGCACTTCGAGCGTGCGCGGCGGGGTGTCCGGCTCCTCGCCGTCGGCCGCCGCCATGCGCACGTGGGCGTCGCGCGCCGCCCGGACCGCGTCCGGCCAGCCCTCGTGGTCGACGTAGGCGGAGACCGGGGCGTCCGGCCCGACCTGGTGCATGATCCGCAGGACGCGCAGGACGGCGGTGTCGACGAGCGCCGCCTCCTGCGAGTCGCGGAAGATCGTGCCGACGTACTTTTCGGCGGACCAGTTGTCGAGCCAGGTGTCCTCGACCAGGCGGTACACGGCGTCGGTGACGTCCCCGTACCCGTCCACGCCGGCCAGCCAGACGTCCCGCTGGAACACCGGGTCGGAGAGCATGTGCAGCGCGGAGCGCACATTGCTGCGCCAGCGCCACCACGGCATGTCGTTGAGTGGCATGCCGCCCATGGTGGAGGAGCGACGGCCGCGACGGGAAGAGTTCTCCGAACCTTGCACGGTCATCGATCGTACGTTTCCCCGCCCCGCGGGTCGCGTCGGCCCCCGCAATTCACCTCCCCGTCACTCCCCGTCGGCCGTGGGTCACTCGGAGGTTGGCCGTGTGGCGGAATCGTGCAGGGACATGACCGGCAGGCAACGCACGCGAAGCACCTTCCTCCTCAGGTTCATCCGCCCCACCAGGTCTTTCACCACCACCGTCCGGTCGGCGGGCGCCCTCGTGGCGTGTGCGTCGCTCGCCGCCGGCTGCGGGCTCGTCCCCGGTGCCACGGGGGGCTCCGGGGACGGCACGATCACCGTCATGACCTGGGCGCCCGAGGGCACCGCGGCCACCAACAAGCCCGGCATGCCCGCCTTCGCCCGCGCCTACGCCCGGTGGGTCAACGCCAACGGCGGGCTGAACGGCCGCAAGCTCGAGGTCCTCACCTGCAACGACCACAACAGCGGCGTGGACGCCGCGAAGTGCGCGCGGCAGGCCGTGAAGGCGGGGGCGGTCGCCGTCATCGGCTCCTACAGCCAGCGCTCCGATTCCTTCCTCCCGTACCTGGAAGGCGCCGGCATCCCCTACATCGGCGGCTACGGCGTCACCAACGCCGAGTTCACCAGTCCGCTCTCCTACCCCGTCAACGGCGGCCAGCCGGCCCTGCTGGCCGGCCTCGGCAAGGAACTCGCCGCGGACTGCGGCCGTGTCGCCCTCGTGCGCCCCGACACCATCGCGGGCGACACCCTGCCCGCCATGCTCGACGCCGGCCTCACGGCGGGCGGCCACGACAAGGCCGTGGACCAGCTGGCCGCGGAGGACGCCACCGAGTACTCGGCGCAGGCCGACGCCGCACTCAAGGAGGTGACCGCGACGAGCGGGGCCGGACGGGCCGGCAACACCGGCACGGCAGGCAAGGGCGGCGGGTGCGTGGTCCCCGCCCTCGGCGACCGCACCGGCACCTTCATGGACTCCTTCCGGCGCGCCCGCGGGGACCACCCCGACGTGAGCACCGCCACCGTCCTCGGCAGCGTCGACCAGTCGGTCATCAACTCCACCGGCGGCGCGTCCAGCGCCTTCGAGGGGGCGTACGTCACCGGCTGGTACCCGGTGGCGAGCGATCCGCGCTGGGACCCGATGAAGAAGGTGATCAGCGAGAGCGCCTTCTCCGACACCCGGATCGACCCCGCGGACACGGGCGTGCAGACCACCTGGATCGCCTACACCGTGTTCAAGAAGGCCGTGGAGTCGCTGGGCGGCGGCGCGGTGACCGCCGACACCGTCACCGGCGCCCTCGACGACGGCCTGCGGATCAGCACGGGCGGGCTCACGCCCACCCTGCGCTGGGAGTTCACCGACCAGCTCGCCTCGATCGGCTTCCCGCGGCTGGTCAATGCCAACGTGACCCTGCAGACCGTGAAGCAGGGCCGGCTGGCGGCGGCCAAGAAGGGCTTCGTCGACGTCACGAGGACGCTGGAGAACGCCGACGTCGACTGAGGCCGACGCCGGCCGGGCCCCTCCCCGGGTCACAGCTGTGTCGGCTGCCGCTCCGTCAGTCCGTACGTCTTCGCGATCGCGTTCCACAACGCGGCGGCCTGCGTCTTCTGGGCGCTGGCCGTGCCGCTCGCGCGGTTGGCCTCCTGCGTCCGGCCCGTGCTGCGGGCCTGCCCCTTCTTGCAGAGCTTGCCCTTGTCGGCGGCCACCTGGTCGGCCCAGGCCGCGTAGTGGTCGTCGGCGGAGGCCGAGGCCTGCCACGCCTTGGTGAGCGCGGCGGTCAGCCTGGCGTGGTCCGGCAGCTTGTCGACGGCCAGGCCGGACAGCGCGGTCACCAGCCCGGTGCGCTGCTTCGCCGCGTCCCGCAGGTCGGAGGAGGCCTGGGCGAGGTTGTCGCACCTCTTCACGTCGGCGACCGCGCCGATCACGGTCGCCCGGCTGCTGCCGCTGTCCGCGAGCAGCTTGTCCAGGGCGATCGCCTGCTGCTCGGCCGGGTCGGCGGACGCCGAGGCGGAGCCCTCGGTGGCGGGCTGTGACGCGGCGACGGTCTCGTTGCCGTCGCCCTGCTCGTCACCGCCCCCGCCGGAGAGCAGGGCGCCCGCGCCGACCCCGACGACGACGAGGGCCACGCCGACCGCCGCGAACAGCGGCACCCGCGAGCCGCTGCGGCCGCCACCCCGGTGGTCGTCGTCACGCATCGCGCGCCGGCCGCCGGAGCCGCCGCCGGGCGGCGTGTACGAGGGCTGGGCGTGGGCCGCGGGGTGGGCGCCGTGGCCGGGGGGCTCCGGCTCCGAGAAGCGCGGCATCTGCTGCGTGGACCCGGCCGGGCCGTCGTCGGCGGGGCCGCTGCGGAAGAGGTTGTCGAACTCGGCGGGCGGCTGCTTCTCGCCGGCGCCGTAGGGGCCCTGGCCGGTCACCGGCGGGATGTACTGGGTGGCCTCGGCGTCGGCGTGGGAGCCGTGCTGCCCGCCGTGGGCGGCCTGCGGTCCCGGACCGTGCTGCTGGGCGCGGCCCAGGAAGTGGGTGGACTCCGCGGGGGACTCGGGCGGCAGGGCTCCCGGCATGCCCGGCGCGACCGGCGGGAGGTACTGCGTCGCGCCCTCGTCGCCCGGCCCCGGTGCGGGGACGGGCGGTATGTACTGGGTGGCCCCCTCGTCCAGCGGCGCGGACGCGGAGACCGGGGGTATGTACTGGGTGGCCCCCTCGTCCACGGGCGCGGGCCCGGACGCGGAGACGGGGGGTACGTACTGGGTGGCGCCGTCGGCCATGGGAGGCAGCGGCGCGGCCGGCACGCCGTGGCCGTACGACGGCGCGGGGGCGCCCTCGGGCGGCAGCGGGCCGGCGCCCCGACCGGGTCCGGGCTGCGGTGCGGCCCGCCACGCGTCGGGGCCGGTCGGCTGCGGGGCGTCCCACTGCCGGTCCCCGCCCCACTGCTGCTGGTCCGCCGGGGGCGGCCAGGCCTGCCCCGGCTGCTGCCCGGGCTGATACTCCGACTGCTGTTCCGGTCCCCAGGACCGGTCCCAGGTCTGCCCGCCGGCCGGCGGGGGGGACGGCTCCCGGCCGTACTGCTGCCGGCCGCCGTGGGGATCCTGCCGCGGGCCGTTCGCCGTGCCCGGCAGCAGGGGTTCCCCGCCGTCGGAGGGCAGCACGATGCCTTCGCGCGCGGGCCGCGCCGAGGGCTCCTCGCCCTGTCCACTCTGCGTCACCGGGACTCCTACTGATGGGGGACCTTCGGAATCGTCGGCTCACGCTACCGGGTCCCCGGAACCCCGTGCCACGCAGCTCAGGTCATGATCTCCCTCCCGTGCGACGGCCGGAGGACCGAAGCGCCGTGCGCCGTACCCGCCGCCGGCCGTGCGACGGCGGGCCGTTTCCCGGCCGTTCACGCCACGGCGCCCCGGATGTTCACGCGGCGGCCTGGAGCTCCAGTCGCGCCCCGAACTCCCTGACCACGGGCTCCTCCCGGAACGGTTCCAGCCGCTGCTGGAGGTCCTCCAGGTACTCGGCACCGCGGTCGGAGCGGAGCGTCTCCAGCAACTCCACCGCTTTCGTACCGGTGTTGCAGGCCTGCTCGACCTCTCGCTGCTGCACCTGCGCCGTGGCCAACAGCACATATCCGATGGCCCGTCGGCGGGCCCGGCTCTCCGGGTGCCCGGCCAGCGACTGCTCCGCGCAGCGCGCCGCCGCCTCGGCCTGACCGAGGTCACGGTGACAGTGCGCCAACTCGTCGGCCAGATAGGCCTCGTCGAAGTGCGCGATCCACGCCGGGTCGTCCCCGGCCGCCGGATCAGCCGCCTCCAGCGCCGACACGGCCCGCCCGGAAGCCGCGTGAGCCGCCCGTACGTCACCCATCAGGGCGTGCCCGCGGGCCTCGGCGGCGTGGAACATGGCCTCCGCGCGCGGCGTCACCCGCCCCCGCGCCCCTTCCTGCGCCGCGCGCGCCAACTGGGCGATCTCGCGCGGGTTCCCGAGCTGGGCGGCGAGGTGGCTCATGGAGGCGGCGAGCACATAGCCGCCGTAGCCGCGGTCGCCCGCCGCCTGAGCGAGGCGCAGGGCCTGGATGTAGTAGCGCTGGGCGAGGCCGGGCTGCCCGGTGTCGACGGCCATGTAGCCCGCCAGTTCGGTCAGCCGGGCCACGGAGGAGAAGAGTTCGCGCCCCACCGCCTCCCGGTAGGAGCCGGTGAGCAGGCCGGAGACGACGCTGTTGAGGTAGTGCACGACGACCGGGCGCACATGCCCGCTGCCGTACTGGTGGTCCAGTTCGACCAGCGCCTGGGTCATCGCCCTCACCGCCGCCACGTCGGACAGGCCCACCCGGGGGCCGGCCGAGCGCGCCACCTGCGCGTCGGGCGAGGAGATCAGCCAGTCACGGCTCGGTTCGACCAGCGCGGAGGCGGCCACGGACGCCCCCGAGAGGAAGTCCCGCCGGCCCACGTCACTGCGCCACAGCTCGCAGACCTGCTCGATGGCCCCCAGTACCGTCGGCGAGAACTGGAGACCGACCCCCGACGCGAGGTTCTTGCCGTTGGCCATGCCGATCTCGTCGATCGTGACCGTGCGGCCGAGTTTGCGGCCCAGGGCCTCGGCGATGATCGCCGGGGCGCGTCCCCGCGGCTGCTGTCCGCGCAGCCAACGGGCCACGGACGTCTTGTCGTAGCGCAGGTCGAGACCGTGCTCGGCGCCGCACATGTTCACGCGGCGGGCGAGCCCGGCGTTCGAACATCCGGCTTCCTGGATGAGCGCCTGCAGCCGTTCGTTCGGCTGCCGCGCGACGAGAGGCCTTGCGGCCATTGGCACTACCCCCTGTGGCTGCGGTGCCTTTCCCGCGCACCGAGTTGATGTGTCTTCCACCGAAAAGTTCCGGCCGTGAAGATCAATGCCCCGCGGACAGGACGAGAATGCGAGGCATGCGAGGATTGCCTGGGTAAAGACGGAAGCTTCCCCCAAGCCTCACTACCCGCTCACGCGCTCGTTCCTCCCGCGCGCCCCCGGTCATGCACCCGTGCGCCCCGGACGGGGAATCGGTGCTCCTCCCCCGCGCACGTGGGCGGGCCGTAACCCCTGGTGACGCCCGGAGTTGTGTTCATCGTGGAAAAGACCATCGCGGGCGCCGAGGCCACCCAGATCCCGAAGCAGCGCGGGGAATCGCTGCTGGAGACCGCTGTTCGCTACACCGAGGAACGTCACTGGGACGTCGTCCCCGGCACCTGGTTGGAAGCCGTCGACGGGGCGCAGCGCTGCTCCTGCGACGACGCGGCGTGTCCGGCGCCCGGGGCGCACCCGGCCCGGCCCGACTGGGCGACGCAGGCGACGGGCAGCGCGACCGTCGCGCGGCGCATGTGGCAGAAGCAGCCCGGTGCGTCGATCCTGCTGCCGACCGGGCGGACCTTCGACGCGATCTCCGTCCCGGAGACGGCCGGGTTCCTGGCGCTGGCGCGGATGGAGCGGATGGAGTCGACGCTGGGCCCGGTCACGTCGGCGCCGGACCGGCGGATGCACTTCTTCGTCCTTCCCGGGGCTGCGGCCAAGGTGCCGGATCTCGTCCGCACGTTGGGGTGGACGCCGTCCTCCCTCGACCTCGTCGCGCTGGGCGAGGGGGCGTACGTGGCGGCGCCGCCCACGCGGTTCGGGTCGCGGGGGGCCGTGCAGTGGGCCTGCCGGCCCACGCCCGCCAACCGGTGGCTGCCGGACGCGGAGGAGTTGATCTCCCCGCTGGCCTACGCGTGCGGCAGGGACCGGTAGACCCCGGGGTGTCTTCGGAGGGGGCGTCTCGCGCAGAGGCGCCCGGCCTCCCTCGTCGGCCCGCTCAGTGCGCCAGTACCCCGTCCAGGAACGGCTCGATGGCCGTCCGCCAGCCCTCCGGCTGGTCGTAGTGGACGAGGTGACCGGCGTCGGCCACCTCCGCGTACTCCCCGCGCGGCAGCACCCGCACCATCTCCTGAGCCTCCGCGCGCCCCAGTTCGCCGTTCAGGCCGCGGACGACCAGGGTGGGGCAGCCGACCTGGGCGAGTTCCTCCCAGTGGGCGTCGTAGACCCAGGTCTCACGGGACTTGAGCATCTGCTCGGGTTCGAAGACGGGGCGCCAGCCGTCGGCGGACTCCTGCATCACCTCGGCGTAGAACTCGCCGCGCGCCGGGTTGGGCCGCTCCACCCAGGGGTCGTCCTCGCCGAACCACTTGCGGACGTCGGCGAGGGTGGCGAAGGGCAGGGGCCAGGACGTGAACCAGTCGGCCCACTCGCGCTGCGAGGCCGCGCCGAGCGCGGAGGCGCGCATGTCGCAGATGATCACGCCGGAGATCAGGTCGGGGCGCTTGGCGGCGAGCTGCCAGGCGGTCAGGGCGCCCATGGCGTGGCCGACGAGGACGGCGGGGGCGAGGCCGAGCTGTTCGAGGGCGGCCTCGGCGTCCTCGACGTACGCCTCGCGTGTGAAGGCGGCCCGCGGCGGCTTGTCGCTCCGGCCGTGGCCCCGCTGGTCGAGGGCGACGGCGCGGTGCCGCTCGGAGAGCCAGCGGGCGGTGGACGCCCAGTGCGAGGCCCGGCCCATCAGACCGTGCAGTAACAGCACGCCGGTGGTGCGCTCGGCGGCCGCCGGTCCGGACCACCCTCCGCCCGCCACGGCCGGTTCCCCGGTCGCTCCCCCGGCCGGTTCACCGCTCGGCGTCCCGGCCGACTGGGACGGAATCATGGCTTCCGGCCCGTTCTCCGCCGGGTCCTTCTTGGGTGGGTCGCCGAACTCCCAGGCCGCCAGGCGTACACCGCCCGCCCCGGTCACGTCGATGCGTCGCGCCATAGCTCCTGGCACCCCCTCGCTCCCGCTCGGACCCCCCGCTCCCGCTCGAGCCGGCCGGTCCGGTCACGCGTCGTGTCTGCCGTCGTACCGCTGTGCTGCCCACTGCCTCACTGCCCGCGCGCCCCGCGCACCGCGTCACGCACGGGCCCCTCACCCGCACGCTACCGAACGTTCATTCGAAAACATCTGCTTCCGCGAGCAACACCCCTCGTTCGAGTGACCCCCCTCAAGGAATGATCGCCGCCACCGAGGGGAGATCTTCAACGGGGGGGCGGACCGCTCGGGGAAACCGGTCCGAAGGGAATGACCTTGAGAGCTCGGGGCTCCAGGTCAGAACAGGGGAGGACAGGCCCCGGCGCCGCAGGGCGCCGGGGCCCTCCCATGATCCGCGGCACATCATCCCGCCCCCTCAGGTCGTATGCCTCACGCGACAGCCTGGCACGCGCGGCGCCGGAGCGCTGCGGTTCGACACAGGGAATCACCGATTTGACGAGATCGACAGGACGCCTCAACTAACCCGGCAACCGCAACAGTTGAACAACGCTCAGCAAGTGCACCGACGCCACCGTCAACGCTTGGCGACGAACACGTGGGAGGCGATGTCCGCCTCCAGCTCGGCCGCCTCGCCGCCGCTGCCGACCAGCACGCCGCCGGCCGACTCCGTCACGCTCACCACCGAGCCCGGCTGCACGCCGGCCCGCCGCAGTGTGTACATCAGCTGCGCGTCCGTCTGGATCGGCTCGCCGATGCGGCGTACGACGACCGTCTTGCCCTCCAGGCCCGGGTCGAGGTCGGCCAGCGACACCATGCCCTCGTCCAGGAAGGGATCGGCGATGTCCTTCTCCCCCAACTCCTCCAGTCCCGGGATGGGGTTGCCGTACGGCGACTCGGTGGGGTGACGCAGCAGTTCGAGGACCCGGCGCTCGACGGCCTCGCTCATCACGTGCTCCCAGCGGCACGCCTCCGCGTGGACCTGCTCCCACTCCAGGCCGATCACGTCGACGAGGAGACACTCGGCCAGGCGGTGCTTGCGCATCACGCGCGTGGCGAGGCGGCGGCCCTCGTCCGTCAGCTCCAGGTGCCGGTCGCTGGCCACGGAGACCAGGCCGTCCCGCTCCATACGGGCCACCGTCTGGCTGACCGTCGGCCCGCTCTGGTCGAGCCGCTCGGCGATCCGGGCGCGCATGGGGACCACACCTTCCTCCTCCAGCTCGAGGATGGTGCGGAGATACATCTCCGTGGTGTCGATCAGTCCGGACATACGTGCCCCTCGATGAGATGGCCGGAGGCTGGACGGCTCTCCGGCTCGTGCGCTGGCCCTGGCCTCAATTCTGCCGGATACCACCGACAAGCGTGCCGCGCCGCCGAGACGAGGGGGTCGCGCCGGGGCCGCCGCTCCCCGGCCGTGTTGACAGGGTGCTGGTCCAGACCGCACGGTGATCCGCGACACGGACACGGACACCGGATTCGGCAAAGGGGCCCCTCGGATGAGTGACCGCACGCCCGCCGCGCAGTTCTTCGACGCCGCGATCGGCCTGTTGCAGCGGGTTCGCGACGAGGAGGCGGAGGCCGTGGAGGCCGCCGGTGTCCTCCTCGCCGACACCGTGGCCTCCGGCGGACGCCTGTTCGCCTTCGGCGCCGGCCATTCCTCCCTCGCCGCGCAGGACGTCGTCTACCGCGCGGGCGGCCTGGCACTGATGAACCTGCTCGCGGTGCCGGGCGTCGTGGGCGTCGACGTCACGCCCGCCACCCTCGGCTCCGCCCTGGAACGCGTCGACGGCCTGGCGAGCGCGGTCCTGGACACCTCGCCGGTGCGCGCGGGCGACGCCCTGGTGATCGTCTCGCTGTCGGGCCGCAACGCCCTCCCGGTGGAGATGGCCCTCAACGCGCGCGCCCTGGGCGTGAAGGTCATCGGCGTGACCTCGGTGGCGTACGCCGCCGAGACGACGTCCCGGCACCGGTCGGGGACGTTCCTCAAGGATCACTGCGACCTCGTCCTGGACTCGAAGATCGCCGTCGGGGACGCCGAGTTGACCCTCGACACCGTCCCCGCGCCCTTCGCGCCCGCCTCCACCGTGGTCACCACGGCCCTGCTCCAGGCGGTCGTGGCCACCGCGGCCGCCTCCCTCGCGGAACGCGGCATCGAGCCCCCGCTGCTGCGCTCCGGCAACGTCGACGGCGGCCACGACTGGAACGGCCGGATCATGGACGAGTACCGGGACCGGATCTTCTACCGGCACTGAGGGGCCGCGCCCGCGGTGACGGGCTCCCGCGCGCCTCAGACCTCGTCGCCGCTCCCGGCGGGACCGGCGAGGTCGGCGAGGTCGAGGGCGGCCGCCATCCGGACGGCGACGTCCTCGGCGTAGGTCGCGTCGGAGCGCTCGAAGGCCATACGGCCCGCCGCGCGCAGGAACGTCACGACGCCCAAGGTGCGGCCGCGGCTGCGCAGGACCGCGCAGAGCGCGTGCACGGTGTCCTCGGGCCACTGACGCGCCCGTGCCCACTCGACGGCCCGGTCCGGCGCCACCTTGCCCGCGGAGGCGCGCACCGAGCCGGCGCGGGCCACGCACTGGAGCGCCGGGTGGCTCTCCGCGTACCCCACGGGCAGCCCGGCGTGGCCGGTGAGGACGCTGGGGCCCGGTCCGCCGGAGGGGGTGGCCGCCACCCGCACCAGACGCGGCGGGGCGTCCGACTCCCCGTCCGCCCTCGGCGCGCCGGCGACCCGGTCGATCACGGCGTGGTCGGCGAAGCCGGCGAGGGCGAAGTCGAGGTGGACGGTCGCCGCCTCCGCCGGGTCCTCGCACTCGGCGGCCGCCCGCGACGCCCGGTGCAGCTGGTTCGTCCGGAACCGCAGCAGGGCCGCCTCCTGCTCGACCTGCTTGGCCTCGGTGACGTCCTGGAACAGCCAGCCGACGCCGAGCGGCACCGGCTCCTCGGCGAGCGGGGAGGCGAGCCGCACGAAGCCGCTGCGCCAGCAGCGCCGCTTCTCGCCGTCCGGGGTCCGCACCCCCACCCACATCTCGGCGGGCGCGGGCGGGGCGCCCTCGGCGAGGACGTGCGTGAGCGCGTTCTCCAGCTCCTCGACGCCCCGGGTGAGCAGGTCGCCCAGCGGACGGCCCAGGACCGCCGTACGGCCCGTGCCGAGCGCGCGGGCGGCGTGCGCGTTGACGACGGCGGGGCGCAGGTCGGCGTCGACGAGGACCACGCCCCAGGACGCGTCCGCGAAGAGGGCCTCGCTCAGGGCGATGGAGCGCTCCAGGTCGATCTGGGTGTGCACCTCGCTGAACGCGCAGTACAGCCCGGCGGGCTTGCCGTCGGGGCCGCGGACGGCGGCGGACTGGGTGCGCACCAGGACCCGGCCGCCGTCCTTGGTGAGCAGCGCGAACTCGTGCACCTGCCGGCCGGGCGCCCGCATCGCGGCCATCAGCCGGCCCTCGATCTCCTCGGCGTCCGCCTCGCGCACCGCCCAGCCGGCGAAGCCGTGCCGGCCGACCGCCTCCGCGGCGGTCCAGCCGAGGATGCGCTCCGCCTCGCGGTTCCAGTGGGTGACGACGCCGTCGGCGTCGAAGGCGCACAGGGCCGCGTCCATCCCGTCGAGCAGCGCGGCGAGCAGGTCCGAGCCGTCCGGCCCCTCCGGGCCGGGCCGCTCGGGCTCGTCCGGTCCCAGTTCGTCGGTGGTCCCACTACGGCGGGAAGCACTCACCTGGACCCCCTCAGCTTCGCTCACGTGCCCTGTGCCCTCATTCAACTTGAACGTGACGCAGCCCACATATGGTTCCCGCAAGATTGCGGGGGGAATCGTCGGACGCCGGTCCCGCCCGGTACGCACCGGCCCGCTAGAGCGCGGTCAGCCGCAGGTCTACCCAGACGTCGTCCTCGCCGTCCAGCGTGTACCGCTCCGTCTCGACGAACCCGTGCGCAGCGGCGAACCGCAGGCCGTCCTCGTTGACGGCCAGCACGCACGTCTCCACCGTCCGGGCGCCCAGCACGCGCGCGTGGGCGAGACCGTTCTCGTACAGCGCGGTGCCGTGTCCGCGGCGGCGGTACGGCGGCAGCACGCGCGCGATGACGGTGGCCACCGCCTCCTCGCCCGCCGGGGGCCGCAGCGTCGAGCAGCCGACGAGGACGTCGCCGAGGTAGGCGTTCTCCAGGCGGTAGCGGTCGGCACGCGCGCGTGCCTCGTCGGGGGACATGGCGGCCGGGGGCACGATCGTGTTGTGGACGTGCCGCCACTGCTCGAGCATGGCCGCACCGGCGACCGGCGCGATGCGAAGACGAAGATCGGTCACGGCACCAGGCAACCGTGCGGCGGGGCGGGCGTCAACGCGGTTGCGGGTCCGGCGGGCGGGCGGCGCGCGCACGTCCACCCGCCTCCTGGAGAGGCCTGCGGAAAAAGGGGTTGAACGGACGGCGGGACGCTTCTTAGGGTGGCGAGCACACGAGAAGGGAGGTGGTTCGGCGAATGTACGAGAACCGGACGCGTGAGGTGGCTGCGGGCTAGCGGCCCGTCACCACACCGAGTGCGGTGCCGGACCCGCACGTGAAAGAGGCGTGCAGCCGGCCCAATCCCAGCAGTCACCCGACCCGCGAGTCGCCGGTACGTCCGGCCGGCCCTCCCCGGAGGACCGGACTCGCGGGTCGCCTGCGTTCACGGGCTCCCCTCGGAACTCCGCCGTTCGAGCGGGCCGACCGTGGATCCTTCGGTACGTGACGCACGCCACGCACGAATGCGCGGGCGGGGAGTACCCTGACCGCATGCTTTCGCTCGTTCGGCGCCGCCACGTGGACTACGTCCGCGTCACGAGCATGGGCTGTCGACGCTCCCTCTGAGCCGTCCGGCCCCTTCGCGGTTCGACAACCGCCCGTGTTCCCCCCTTTCTCTGCCCACCTGGCACCCGCGCGCCCGCCCCTACCCACGGCGCTCGCGCGGGCCCCGTACACCCCGCGGACGCACCATGACGAACGTGTCGACGAACCCGTCGTACCAGCAACTGCCGATCATCGATCTCTCCGCCGCCGACCGGGGGCCCGAGGCCCGGGAGCTGTTGCGCGCGCAGCTGCACGGCGCCGCGCACGACGTGGGGTTCTTCCAGCTCGTGGGGCACGGGGTGAGCGAGGCGGAGACGGCGGCGCTGCTCTCCGCGATGCGGCGGTTCTTCGCGCTGCCCGAGGCCGAGCGGCTCGCGATCGACAACGTGAACTCGCCGCACTTCCGGGGCTACACGCGCACCGGTGACGAGCGGACCGGGGGCCGGCAGGACTGGCGGGACCAGCTGGACATCGGCGCGGAGCGGCCGGCGCGGGTGCCGGGGCCCGGGGAGCCGGCGTACTGGTGGCTGGAGGGGCCCAACCAGTGGCCCGCCGGACTGCCCGAGCTGCGGGTGGCCGCGCTGCGGTGGGTCGAGCGGCTCAGCGGTGTCGCACAGCGGCTGCTGCACGAGCTGCTCGCCTCGATCGGGGCTCCCGCGGACTTCTACGACCCGGTGTTCGGGGAGCGGGCACATCCGCACCTGAAGCTGGTGCGCTATCCGGGGAGCGCGGGCGACGGCACCGGCCAGGGGGTGGGGGCCCACAAGGACTACGGCTTCCTGACGCTGCTGCTCCAGGACCGGGTGGGCGGGCTCCAGGTGCAGCGGGAGGACGGGCTCTTCCACGACGTCCCGCCGCTGCCCGGGGCGTTCGTCGTCAACCTCGGTGAGCTGCTGGAGGTGGCGACGAACGGGTACCTGGTGGCCACCAACCACCGGGTGGTGTCGCCGCCGAGCGCGGTCGAGCGGTTCTCCGTGCCGTTCTTCTACAACCCGCGCCTCGACGCACGGGTGGAGCCGCTGCCCTTCCCGTACGCCTCCGCCGCGCCCGGCGTGACCGACGATCCGGCCAATCCGCTGTTCGCCGAGTACGGCTTCAACGAGCTGAAGGGCAAGCTGCGGGCCCATCCGCTGGTGGCCGAGCGGCATCACGCGGAGCTGCTCAGCCCCGCCTGACGGCCGCCCGGCCGGCTCAGTGGGCGATGTCAGCGATGTCTGCGTATCCCTCGATCTCCCGGGGGCCGCGGGAGCCGGGGCCGGTGTAGCGGGCGGAGGGGCGGACGAGGCGGCCGGTGCGCTTCTGCTCCAGGATGTGCGCCGACCAGCCGGCGGTGCGGGCGCACGTGAACATCGACGTGAACATGTGGGCGGGGACCTCGGCGAAGTCGAGGACGATGGCCGCCCAGAACTCCACGTTGGTCGCCAGGACCCGGTCGGGGCGACGGGCGTGGAGTTCGGCGAGGGCGGCCTTCTCCAGGGCCTCGGCGATCTCGAAGCGCGGCGCGCCCAGCTCGCGGGCGGTACGGCGCAGCACGCGGGCGCGGGGGTCCTCGGCGCGGTAGACGCGGTGGCCGAAGCCCATCAGGCGTTCGCCCTTGTCGAGGGCCTGCTTGACGTAGGCCTCGGCGTCGCCGGTGCGCTCGATCTCCTCGATCATGCCGAGGACGCGCGAGGGGGCGCCGCCGTGCAGCGGGCCGGACATGGCCCCGACCGCGCCGGAGAGGGCGGCGGCGACGTCCGCGCCGGTGGAGGCGATGACGCGGGCGGTGAAGGTGGAGGCGTTCATGCCGTGCTCGGCGGCGGAGGTCCAGTAGGCGTCGACCGCGGCGACGTGCTTGGGGTCGGGCTCGCCGCGCCAGCGGATCATGAACCGCTCGACGACGGACCGGGCCTTGTCGATCTCGCTCTGCGGGACCATGGGGCGGCCCTGTCCGCGGGCGGACTGGGCGACGTAGGACAGCGCCATGACGGCGGCGCGGGCGAGGTCCTCGCGAGCCTGCTCGGCGTCGATGTCGAGGAGTGGTTTGAGGCCCCAGACGGGGGCGAGCATGGCGAGCGCGGACTGGACGTCGACGCGGATGTCGCCGGAGTGGACGGGGATGGGGAACGGCTCGGCGGGCGGCAGTCCGGGGTTGAAGGCGCCGTCGACGAGCAGGCCCCACACGTTGCCGAAGGAGACGTGGCCGACCAGGTCCTCGATGTCGACGCCCCGGTACCGGAGTGCGCCGCCCTCCTTGTCCGGTTCGGCGATCTCCGTCTCGAACGCGACGACTCCTTCGAGTCCGGGTACGAAGTCGGACATCAGGCGGCTCCTCGTGATGTGTGCGACAGGTGGCGCCGGTGGATCCACGGTCCGTGCGGGGACTCGCGGTCCTGGGCGGTCACTCCGGTGATGCCCCGCGCACTCGGCGGTCACGCAACCGGGATGGCACAAGCACCATAACGCCGAGTGCCACCTTTGGGGAGATGTCGCGGCACTCAGTGCCACCTTCGGGTGGGCGGGAGGCGCTGCTGCCGGCGGCTCCGGTGCGGCAAGATGACGGCGTGGAACACGCAGAAACCGTTTCTCCCGATCCCGCCTCCATGCGCAAGCAGTACCGGGCGGAGGGCCTCGACGAGGCCGATCTGGCCGCCACTCCCGTGGAGCAGTTCGCGCGCTGGTTCAGGCAGGCCGCGGCGGAGGCGCACCTGTTCGAGCCCAACGCCATGGTCGTCTCCACGGCGGACGCCGAGGGGCGGCCCTCCTCCCGCACGGTGCTGCTGAAGCACTTCGACGCGCACGGCTTCGTCTTCTACACGAACTACGACTCCCGCAAGGGCCGCGACCTCGCGGAGAACCCGCACGTCAGCCTGCTGTTCCCGTGGCATCCGGTGGCCCGGCAGGTCATCGTGCGGGGTGCGGCCCGGCGCACCGGGCGGGACGAGACGGCGGCGTACTTCCGGACCCGGCCGCACGGCTCCCAGCTCGGCGCGTGGGCGAGCGTGCAGTCCGCGGTGATCACGTCCCGCGACGATCTCGACGCCTCCTATGCCGAGCTGGCGGCCCGCTACCCGGAGGGCGAGCAGGTGCCGGTGCCGCCGCACTGGGGCGGTTTCCGGGTGGTGCCGGAGTCGGTGGAGTTCTGGCAGGGCCGGGAGAACCGGCTGCACGACCGCCTGCGTTACGTGGCGGAGACGGACGGCGGCTGGCGGGTGGAGCGGCTCAGCCCGTGAGGGCTGACCGCCTCGTCCGCACGATCGCCCGGAACCGGTCGCTCACCGGCCGAGGTTCTGTTCCAGCAGGGCCGCCCACTGCGTGACGACCCGGTCGCGGCGGGGGCCGTCGTCGGTGAGGAGGTTCGCGAGGCCGAGGCCGCGGGCCATGTCGAGCAGGCCCTGGACGGTCTCGCGGACGCCGGGCCCGGACTCGTCGGCGCCGAGCAGGTCGACGGCTATGCGGTGGGTCTCGCGGCCGACGCGGGCCTCGAGTTCCGTGACGCGCGAGCGGAGCTGCTCCTCGTTGGAGGCGGCGACCCACAGGTGCAGGGCGGCCCGGAAGAGGGGGCCGGTGTAGAGGTCGACGAGGGCGGACACGACGGCGCGCCGGTCGCCCGCCGCGCCCTGCGGGAACAGGGCGCGCAGGGCGAGGGAGCGTTCCTCGGCGACGTATTCGACGGCGGCGGTGAAGAGGTCCTCGCGGGTGGGGAAGTGGTGCTGGGCGGCGCCGCGGGAGACACCCGCCCGTTCCGCGACGACGGAGACCGTGGAGCCCGCCCAGCCGCGTTCGGCGAGGCAGGCCACGGCGGCTTCCAGGAGCCGCTGCCGGGTGGCCCGGCTGCGGTCCTGCTTGGGGGCGCGGTCGCGGTCGACCGGGCTCACAACACCCATGCGGGTTCCCGTCGTTCGAGAAAGGCCGTCATTCCCTCGCGGGCCTGCGGGGAGGCGAACAGGCGGGCGGAGAGCGCGGTGAGTGCGGCCGCGTCCCGCTCGAACGCCTCCAGCACCCTAACCGTGAGCAGCCGTTTCGCCTCGGCCAGGCCCTGGGGTGCGGCCTTGCGCAGGCCGTCGAGGACAGGGGCGAGCACGGCGTCGACGTCGTCGGCGGCCGCGGTGAGCAGGCCGATGCGGGCCGCCTCGAGGGCGTCGAAGCGTTCGCCGGTGAGGTAGTAGCGGGAGAGGGCCCGGGGGTCGGTGCGCGGGAGGAGCGGCAGGGAGATGACGGCCGGGGCCACCCCGATGCGCACCTCGGTGAAGGCGAACGTCGAGGCGGTGGAGGCGGCGGTGACGTCGCAGGCGGCGAGGAGGCCGAGGCCTCCGGCGCGGACGTGTCCGGTGACGCGGGCGACGACCGGCTTGGGCAGCTCGACGAGCTGCCGCAGCAGGGCGACGAAGGCGTCCGGGTCGGGCGGGTCGCGCAGGTCGGCGCCTGCGCAGAAGGTGCCGCCGGTGTGGGTGAGGACGACCGCGCGGACCCCGGGGTCCGCGGCGCAGCCGGCGAGCGCGTCGGCGAGTTCCGCGACGAGGGCGGCGGAGAGGGCGTTGCGGGTGTCGGCGGCGTCGAGGCTGAGTGTCTCGACGCCGCGGTCGCGGGCGCGGCCGATCGGCGCGGTCACGGGTGCTTCCTCCGGTGCGGTCATGGGCGCTTCCTCAGTTCGCGGCGCAGGATCTTCCCCGAGGCGGCCCGGGGGACGGCGTCGACGAAGGTGACGAGGCGGACGCGTTTGTACGGGGCGACGCGTTCGGCGACGTACAGGGCGACCTCGCCCCCGGAGAGGTCGGGGGCGGTCGGCCGGCGGACCACGTACGCGTGCGGCACCTCGTTGCCGTCGTCGTCGTACTCGCCGACGACGGCGGCGTCGGCGATGCCGGGGTGGGTGAGGAGCAGGGCCTCCAGTTCGGCGGGGGCCACCTGGAAGCCCTTGTACTTGATGAGTTCCTTGACCCGGTCGACGACGAACAGCCAGCCTCCCCCACTCTCGGCTTCGCCCGAGCGGGAGGCGCCCCCACCGTCGACGCGGCCGATGTCGCCGGTGTGCAGCCAGCCGTCGGCGTCGATCATGGCTGCGGTGGCGTCGGGGCGGCCCAGGTAGCCCTTCATGACCTGGGGGCCGCGGATGAGGATCTCGCCGGCTTCGCCGACGCCGAGGTCCTTGTCGGGGTCGTCGAGGGAGACGATGCGCATCTCGGTGCCGGCGACGAGCCTGCCGACCGTGCCGGCGGGCGCCTCGTGCATGGCGTCCAGGGGGACGACGTGGGTGCCGGGGGACAGTTCCGTCATGCCGTAGGCCTGGCCGACGGGCGGCAGGTTCAGGCGGGCGGCGCAGGCGGCGGCGAGGCCGGCGTCCAGGGGGGCGGCGGCGCTGATGACGTACCGCAGGGACGACAGGTCGTACTGGGCGACCGCCGGGTGCTTGGCGAGGGCGAGGACGATCGGCGGGGCCACGTACAGGCCGGTGATGCGGTGGTTCTGGATGGCCGCGAGGAACGTCTCCAGGTCGAAGCGGGGCAGGACGACGACGGTGGCGCCCTTGCGCAGCGGCGCGTTCATGAGAGCCGTGAGGCCGTAGATGTGGAAGAAAGGCAGCACCGCGAGGATGCGGTCGCCGGGGCCCGCCGTGATCGCCGGTTCGAGCTGGGCGAGGTTGGTGGCGATCTGCCGGTGCGTGAGCATCACGCCCTTGGGGACGCCCGTGGTGCCCGAGGAGTAGGGCAGGGCCGCGACGTCCTCGACGGGGTCGATGGCGACCTGCGGCTCGGGGGCGGCGGACCCGAGCATGTCGATGAGCGAGCGGTGGCCGGGCGCGCTGTCGCAGACGAAGATCTCCTGGACGCCGCCCGCCAGTTCGGCCGCCCGGCGGGCCGTCTCCAGCAGCGGGGAGACGGTGACGATCCAGCGGGCCGCCGCGTCGCCGAGCTGCTTGGCGAACTCCTCGGCGGTGGCGAGCGGGTGCACGGTGGTGACGGTGGCCCCCGCGCGCGTGGCGGCGTAGAACGCGATGGGGAAGGCGACCGTGTTGGGACTGTGCAGGGCGAGTACGTCGCCCTTGCGGACACCGGCCTCGGCGAGGGCGGCGGCGATCCGCCGGTGGAACCGGTCCACCTGCTCGTAGGTGAGGGTGGTGCCGTCGGTGCCGTCGACGAGGGCGGGCAGGTCGCCGAATTCGGCGGCACGGCCCAGCACGGCCTCGTGGATGGGCAGTTCTACGGGCGGGACGTCTGCGTACGCGCTGCGGAACATGGTTCCTCCTCGCTGACCGGCGGCTGGCCGCGCGGTCAGTACGACTTGGGCAGGCCCAGGGTCTGGTGGGAGACGTAGTTGAGAATCATCTCCCGGCTCACGGGGGCGATACGAGCCACGCGCGAGGCCGTTATCAGCGAGGCGAGGCCGAACTCGCGGGTGAGCCCGTTGCCGCCGAGGGTGTGCACCGCCTGGTCGACGGCCCGCACGCAGGCCTCCCCGGCGGCGTACTTCGCCATGTTGGCGGCCTCGCCCGCGCCGACGTCGTCCCCGGCGTCGTACAGACGGGCCGCCTTCTGCATCATCAGGCGGGCCAGTTCCAGGTCGATGTGGGCCTGGGCGAGGGGGTGCGCGATGGCCTGGTGGGCGCCGATGGGGGTCTTCCAGACGGTGCGCTCGCGGGCGTACGCGATCGCCTTGCCGAGGGCGTGGCGGCCCATGCCGATCGCGAAGGCGGCCGTCATGATGCGCTCCGGGTTGAGGCCGGCGAACAGTTGGAGCAGTCCTGCGTCCTCGTCGCCGACGAGCGCCTCGGCGGGCAGCCGTACGTCGTCCAGGACCAGTTCGAACTGCTTCTCCGCGCCGTGCAGTTCCATGTCGATGGGCCGCCGGGTGAAGCCGGGGGCGTCGCGCGGGACGATGAACAGGCAGGGCTTGAGGCGGCCGGTGCGGGAGTCCGCCGTCCTGCCGACGATGAGGGTGGCGTCGGCGATGTCCACGCCGGAGACGAAGACCTTGCGGCCGGTCAGCAGCCAGTCGCCGCTCGCCTCGTCGCGGCGGGCGGTGGTGGTGATGCGGTGGCTGTTGGAGCCGGCGTCGGGCTCGGTGATGCCGAAGGCCATGAGGCGGGAGCCGTCGGCGAGGGCGGGGAGCCATTCCCGCTTCTGGGCGTCCGTGCCGAAGCGGGAGATCACCGTGCCGCAGATGGCGGGGCTGACGATCATCATCAGCAGGGGGGATCCCGTGGCGCCGAGTTCCTCCAGGACGAGGGAGAGTTCGGCGATGCCGCCGCCGCCCCCTCCGTACTCCTCGGGAAGGTTGACGCCGATGTAGCCGAGCTTGGCGGCCTCCCGCCAGAGGTCCGCGGGGTAGCGGCCCTCCGCCACGATCGTGGCGAGGTAGTCGCGGCCGTAGCGGCTGCCGAAGGCGGACACCGCCGCCCGCAGTGCCTTGTGCTCGTCGGACTCGATGAGGGTGGTCACGGTGGCTCCTTCGCGTGCGGGTCGTGGATGGCGGGGGCGCCCACGCGGCGGAGCCGCGTGTCGGTACGGCCCCGCCCGCTAGGTCGTCTGCACTACCGCCAGCAGGGTGCCGACCTGCACCTGCTGTCCCGTCGTCACCGGCAGCTCCGTCAGCGTCCCCGCCGCCGGCGCCGAGATGACGTGTTGCATCTTCATCGCTTCGAGCCACACGATCGGTTCGCCCGCCCGGACACCCGATCCGGTGACGAGACCGTCCGCGATCTTGACGACCGTGCCGGGCATCGGTGCCAGCAGGGAACCGGGGGCGCGCTGGTCCTCGGGCTCGGGGAAGCGGGGCAGGGCGGTGAGGGCGGTGGCGTTCACGTGGACGCGGTCGCCGTACCGGGCCACCCGGAACCTGCGCCGTACGCCGTTCACCTCCAGCACGACGAGGGACGCGTCGGCGTGGACGACGTGCACGCCGTCCGCCGTGAGGCCGGTGCGGGTGTGGTGGTAGCGGGCCTCGTGTTCCTCGCCCGCCATGAGGTAGCGCCGGGTCCGCGGCTGGGAGGGCAGGTTGCGCCAGCCGCCGAAGCGGGAGCGGCCGTGCGCCTCGGCGAGGGCCGCCGCCAGCGGGGCGTAGGGGTCGGGGGCCGGTGCGGTGAGGGCCGCGAGGTGGCGGTCGTAGAAGCCGGTGTCCATGCGGCCGGAGGTGAACTCCTCGTGGCGCAGGGAGGCGACGAGGAGGTCGCGGTTGGTGACCGGGCCGTGGACGGCCGCCCGCTCCAGGGCGCCCGCGAGGGAGCGGACGGCCTCCGCGCGCGTGGGGGCGTGGGCGACGACCTTGGCGAGCATGGGGTCGTAGTGGACGCCGATGGTGTCGCCGTCGCCGAAGCCGGTGTCGAGCCGGACGCCCTCGGGGACGGCGAGTCGGTGCAGGGTGCCGGTCTGCGGGGTCCAGCCGGCCGCCGGGTCCTCGGCGTAGAGGCGGGCCTCGACGGCGTGGCCGCGCGCGGGCGGCGGCTCGGCGGGCAGG
The DNA here is from genome assembly GCF_040682975.1 of Streptomyces sp. NPDC051051. NCBI lineage: Bacteria > Bacillati > Actinomycetota > Actinomycetes > Kitasatosporales > Streptomycetaceae > Streptomyces > Streptomyces sp. NPDC051051. The sequence goes on along the minus strand of NZ_JBFBCB010000032.1, from coordinate 40,844 downwards.
GCGTGGCCCTCCGCGACGCGGATCTGCTCGGCCACCAGGTCGATGCCGAAGACGGCCTCGGTGACGGGGTGTTCGACCTGGAGGCGGGTGTTCATCTCCAGGAAGTGGGCGCGGCCGTCGGCGACGAGGAACTCGACGGTCCCGGCGCCGGTGTAGTCCACGGCGCGCGCGGCCCGCACGGCCAGCGCGTGCAGCTCGTTCACCAGGTCCCCGGGGAGGCCGGGTGCCGGGGCCTCCTCGACGACCTTCTGGTGGCGGCGCTGGAGGGAGCAGTCGCGGGTGCCGAGCGCCCAGACCGTGCCGTGCGTGTCGGCGAGGATCTGCACCTCGACGTGGCGGCCGTTCTCCACGTAGGGCTCGACGAAGACCTCGCCGTCGCCGAAGGCGCTCGCGGCCTCGGCGCGCGCGCCCTCCAGCGCCGACGTCAGCTCCGCCAGGCGCCGTACGACGCGCATGCCGCGCCCGCCGCCGCCCGCGGCGGCCTTCACCAGGACCGGCAGGTCGGACTCGGTCACCTCGTCGGCGTTCAGCGGGGCGAGCCCCATGAGGGCCTTCGCCCGGGTCTTGGACGCCATCGCCTCGATCGCCTCGGGCGGCGGCCCGATCCAGACGAGGCCCGCGTCCAGGACGGCGCGCGCGAAGCCGGCGTTCTCGGAGAGGAAGCCGTAGCCGGGGTGCACGGCGTCCGCGCCCGCGGCGACGGCCGCCTTCACGATCAGATCGGCCCGCAGGTACGTCTCCGCGGGCGTGTCGCCGGGCAGCCGTACGGCGGTGTCGGCCACGCGCGCGTGGAGGGCCCTCTCGTCGGCGTCCGAGTGCACGGCGACCGTCCGGATCCCCGACGCGCGGCAGGTGCGGAAGATGCGGCAGGCGATCTCGCCGCGGTTGGCGACGAGCACAGAAGTGATCACTGGAAGGTCCCTCACATCCGGAAGACGCCGAAGCCGCCCCGCGCGCCCTCGAAGGGGGCGGTGTGGACGGCCGACAGGCACAGGCCGAGGACGGTGCGGGTGTCGCGCGGGTCGATGACACCGTCGTCGTACAGCCGCCCGGACAGGAACATGGGCAGCGACTCGGACTCGATCTGCTGCTCGACCATCGCGCGCAGCGCGGCGTCGCCGTCCTCGTCGTAGGGCAGGCCCTTCGCGGCGGCCGACTGGCGGGCGACGATGGAGAGCACCCCGGCGAGCTGCTGCGGGCCCATGACGGCCGACTTGGCGCTGGGCCAGGCGAACAGGAAGCGGGGGTCGTAGGCGCGCCCGCACATGCCGTAGTGGCCGGCGCCGTAGGAGGCGCCCATGAGGACGGACAGGTGCGGGACCCTCGAGTTGGACACCGCGTTGATCATCATCGAGCCGTGCTTGATGATGCCGCCCTGCTCGTACTCCCTGCCGACCATGTAGCCGGTGGTGTTGTGCAGGAAGACCAGCGGGATGTCGCGCTGGTTGGCGAGCTGGATGAACTGGGCGGCCTTCTGGGACTCGGCGCTGAACAGCACGCCCTGGGCGTTGGCGAGGATGCCGACCGGGTAGCCGTGCAGGCTCGCCCAGCCGGTGACCAGGCTCGTCCCGTACAGCGGCTTGAACTCGTCGAAGTCGGAGGCGTCGACGATCCGGGCGATCACCTCGCGCGGGTCGAAGGGCACCTTGAGGTCGCCCGGCACGATCCCGAGGAGTTCCTCCGGGTCGTACTTCGGCGGCTCGGCCGGTCCCGGGTCCTGGTGCGCCTTGCGGTGGTTGAGGCGGGCGACGATCCGCCGGGCCTGGCGCAGGGCGTCCGGTTCGTCGACGGCGAAGTGGTCGGCGAGGCCGGACACGCGCGCGTGCATCTCCGCGCCGCCGAGCGACTCGTCGTCGCTCTCCTCGCCGGTCGCCATCTTGACCAGCGGCGGCCCGCCGAGGAACACCTTCGCCCGCTCCTTGACCATGACGACGTGGTCGGACATGCCGGGGACGTACGCGCCCCCGGCCGTGGAGTTGCCGAAGACGACGGCGACGGTCGGGATGCCGGCCGCGGACAGCCGGGTCAGGTCCCGGAAGATCGCGCCGCCGGGGATGAAGATCTCCTTCTGCGAGGGCAGGTCGGCCCCGCCGGACTCCACCAGGCTGATCACGGGCAGCCGGTTGGCGAGCGCGATGTCGTTGGCGCGCAGGGCCTTCTTCAGCGACCACGGGTTGCTGGCGCCGCCGCGCACGGTCGGGTCGTTGGCGGTGATCAGACACTCCACGCCCTCGACGACCCCGATGCCGGTGACGAGGGAGGCGCCGACCGTGTACTCGCTGCCCCAGGCCGCCAGCGGCGACAGCTCCAGGAACGGGGTGTCGGGGTCGAGGAGCAGTTCGACGCGCTCGCGGGCCAGCAGCTTGCCGCGGCCCCGGTGCCGGGCGACGTACTTCTCGCCGCCGCCCGCCAGCGCCTTCGCGTGCTCCTCGTCGAGGGCGGCCAGTTTGGCGAGCATGCTGTCGCGGCGGGCCCGGTGGTCGGGTCCGTGGGGGTCCAGCGTCGACGGCAGGACGGTCACAGCAGGTCCTCCGGTATGTCCAGGTGGCGGGAGCGCAGCCATTCGCCGAGCGCCTTGGCCTGCGGGTCGAAGCGGTGCTGGGAGGCGACCCCGGCGCCGAGGAGGCCCTCGACGACGAAGTTGAGGGCGCGCAGCCCGGGCAGGACGTGCCGGGTCACGCGCGACCCGGCGCTCTCGGGGATCAGTTCGCGGAACCGGTCGACGGTCAGCGTGTGGGCGAGCCACCGCCAGGCCGCCTCCGACCGCACCCACACGCCCACGTTGGCGTCCCCGCCCTTGTCACCGCTGCGGGCTCCGGCGACGCGCCCGAGCGGCGCCCGGCGCACGGGCCCGTCGGGCGGCGGTCCGGGCGGCGCCGGCTGCGGCACGTCGTCCAGGGCCAGGGTGTCGGCCGGCGCCGGCACCGGGACGCGGCGCCCGTCGGCGAGGACGGCGGTGTGGTCCACCTCCCCCTGCGGGACGTACGCGGCCTCGAACACCCCGTAGGGGGCGCCCTTGCCGGGCGGGGCGAGGACGTGGAAGCCCGGATAGCTGGCCAGCGCCAGTTCGACGGCCGCGCCGCTCAGCGCCCGCCCGACGGCGGCCTGGTCCGGGTCGCGCACGACGAGCCGCAGCAGCGCGCTCGCCGTCTCCTCGGTGCCCGCGTCGGCGCGGTCGGTGCGCACGAGGTCCCAGCGGACCTCGTCCGGGGCCGACTTGGCGAACGCCTCCGCCATCTGTTCCCGCACCAGCGCCGCCTTGGCCTCGATGTCGAGGCCGGTCAGCACGAAGACGACCTCGTTGCGGAACCCGCCGAGCCGGGTGCGGCCCACCTTGAGGTCCGGGGGCGGCGCCTCGCCGCGCACGCCGTCGATCCGGACGCGGTCGGGGCCGTCCTGCACGAGCCGTACGGTGTCCAGCCGGGCGGTGACGTCCGGTCCGGCGTAGCGGGCGCCGCCCGTCTCGTAGAGCAGCTGGGCGGTGACCGTCCCGACGTCGACGAAGCCGCCCGTGCCCGGATGCTTGGTGATCACGCTGCTGCCGTCGGCGTGCAGTTCGGCGAGCGGGAAGCCGGGCCTGCGGACGTCGCGGCCGCCCTCGCCGAAGAAGGCGTAGTTGCCGCCGGTGGCCTGCGTCCCGCACTCCAGGACGTGCCCGGCGACGACGGCCCCCGCGAGCCGGTCGTGGTCGGTGGGCCCCCAGCCGAAGTGGGCGGCGGCGGGCCCGGTGACCAGGGCCGCGTCCGTCACCCGCCCGGTCACCACGACGTCCGCGCCCGCCCGCAGGCAGGCGGCGATGCCGAAGCCGCCGAGGTAGGCGTGGGCGGTGAGGCTGCCGGGGTGGCGGGGTCCGAGGTCGTCCCCCTCGACGTGCGCGACCCGTACGGGGATGCCGAGCCGCTCCGCGAGGGCGCGTACGGCGTCGGCGAGTCCGGCCGGGTTCAGGCCGCCGGCGTTGGTGACGATCCTGACCCCGCGTTCATGGGCGAGGCCGAGGGACTCCTCCAGCTGGCGCAGGAAGGTGCGGGCGTACCCGGCACCGGGGTCCTTCAGGCGGTCCCGGCCGAGGATCAGCATGGTCAGCTCGGCGAGGTAGTCGCCGGTCAGGACGTCCAGTTCGCCGCCGGTCAGCATCTCGCGCATCGCGTCGAAGCGGTCGCCGTAGAAGCCGGAGGCGTTGCCGACGCGCAGGGGCCGGGCCGTCACCGGACGGCTTCCTTCGGCGGACGGCCGGGGCCGGGCGGTCCGGCGAAGGCCTGCGCGATGTCCAGCCAGCGGTCGGCGCCCTGGCCCTCGGCGCGCAGGGCGAGGTCGGTGCGGTGGGCGCGCTGGGTGACCAGCAGGCAGAAGTCGAGCGCGGGGCCGGTGACGCGCTGCGCGGCCTCCTCGGGGCCGTAGGTCCACGACTCGCCGGAGGGGCCGAGGAGCTCCACCCGGACGGGATCGGCCGGTGCGGGCAGCCCGTGCACGGCGAAGGCGAAGTCGCGGGTGCGGACGCCGAGCCGGGCGATGTGCCGGATGCGGTCGGTGGGGGCGCGGGTGACGCCGAGGGCGTCGGCCACGTCCAGGCCGTGGGCCCAGGTCTCCATGAGGCGGGCGGTGGCGAGGGAGGCGGCCGCCATCGGGGGGCCGTACCAGGGGAAACGAGCACCCGGCGGGGCTCCCCGCAGCGCCTCGTCGAGGGCGGTGCGGCCGGCCCGCCAGCGCGAGAGGAGTTCGGCGGGCGGGAGCACCGCGGCTTCCTCGGCGCCCTGGTCGACGAAGGAGTCGGGGGCGGCGAGCGCCTGTTCGACCAGGGCCCGGAACCCGTCCTCGTCCGTGACGGCGAGGAGGGCCGAGTGGTCGGTCCAGGCGAGGTGGGCGATCTGGTGGGCGACGGTCCAGCCGGGGGCGGGCGTCGGGAGGGCCCAGCGGTCCGGGGCGGACTCGGCCACCAGCCGGTCGAGTTCGTCGCTTTCGGCACGGAGGTCGTCGAGCACGGGCGTCGGGTCGGCCATGGGGAGGAGCATGGCAGCGGCCCCAGAAACAATCAAGCATGCTTGCATGATTTGTCGAGGGGCCTTTCCGAGAGGCTTTCCGACACCCCGTGGGCCCCGTCGCGGGGTCTCCCGGGCGCAGGGTCTCCCGGTCGCGGGGTCTCCCGGTCGCGGGGACTCCCGCAGGCCCTCTCGCGGGGCCTGCCGACCGGGCGGGCCCCCTCAGGCCTCCGGGACCGCCGTCCTCACCCGCCTCGCCTGGGTCCGCACCGCGCCCATGCTCGCGGCGATGACCAGGGCGATCGCGGCCGCCTCGACGGTGGACAGGGCCTGGTCGAGGACGAGGAAGCCGGCGGCCGCCGCGAGGGCCGGCTCCAGGCTCATCATGATCGCGAAGGTGGGGGCGGGCATGCGCCGCAGGGCGAGGAGTTCCAGGGTGTAGGGCAGCACGGAGGACAGGATCGCCACCGCCGCGCCCAGGCCGAGGGTCACCGGGTCGAGGAGCTTCGTGCCCGACTCGGCGACGCCCAGGGGCAGGAACAGCAGCGCGCCCACCGCCATCGCCAGCGCGAGCCCGTCCGCCTGCGGGAAGCGGCGGCCGGTACGGCCGCTGAAGACGATGTACGCCGCCCACATCGCGCCCGCCGACAGCGCGAACGCGGCGCCCAGCGGGTCGAGGTCGCGGACCCCGCCGCCGAGCAGGAAGACGCCGGCGAGCGCGAGCCCGGCCCAGACGAGGTTCAGGGCGCGCCGCGAGACCAGGACGGAGAGGGTGAGCGGGCCGAGGACCTCCAGGGTGACCGCGGTACCGAGAGGGATGCGGTCGACGGACTGGTAGAAGAGGCCGTTCATGGCGGCCATGGTCACGCCGAAGGCGACGACCGTGCCCCAGTCGGCACGGGAGTGCCCGCGCAGCCCGGGCCGGCAGACCGCGAGCAGGACGACGGCGGCGACCAGCAGCCGCAGCGCGACGACGCCGAGCGCGCCCGCCCGCGGCATCAGGGTCACCGCGAGCGCGCCGCCGAACTGGACGGACACCCCTCCGGCGAGCACCAGCCCGACGGGGCCGAGGGCGGCCCACCGGCCGGGCGCCGGAGCCGGGCCGTCCGGGCCGTCCGGGCCGGCCAGGTTCGCCGGGGCGGCCGTGCCGGCCGGGGTGACGGGCTGCCGGTTCGGCGCGGTGGTGTCGGGGGTGCTCACGGGCGGTCCAAGGGTTCGGTGGGCTCTGCGCCAGGGCGGGCGTCCATCAGGATGCACTGCGCAGTCCAGGGTAATGGACCACGTCAGGGGTGTGAAGGGGATTTGCCGCTGTCCACGGGGCCGCGGGAGGCACGGCCGGGGCGCCGGACTCACCGCGGGAGCACGGGATCGCGGGAGGTGCGGCCCGGGCGCCGGACTCCCCGCAGGACGGGGTGCCGTCGTTTGCCGACGCTCAAGGCCGGCCCCCGGCCGCTGTCGGATCACCCCGCGAGTCGTTCCCGGGCGTACTCGCGCAGCTCGATCATCGGTTGCTCGGTCCGGTCGTCCAGGCGGCGGATGAGTGCGGAAGCGAGGTCAATGCAGCGAGTGGCCCCGGAGTCGAGGGCGCAATCGAGAGCGGCGCGGGCATCGGCCGCGGCAGCGGAGGCGTCGCGGTCATGGAGCGAGCCTTCGGCCCGGTAGGTCAGGAACACCGCTCTGGTGCGGGACCGGCGTGGATCGAGCTCGCCCAGTCCGGAGTCGATCGCCCTGCCTGCGCGACCGGGGTCACCGAGGTCGAGCCAGCAGCGCCCGGCGTCGGCGTTGACGTCCGCCATCGACATCCAGGACACCACGGGAGGTGTGTCCTGCGGGCGAATCCGGTCCAGCTCGGCCTCGGCGGACGCCAGGGCACGCCCGGTTGCCGTGTGATCCTGGAGCACGGCGCAAGCCCGTGCGCGGCGTACGTCGAGCAGGGAGCGGGCGGCCGGCGCACGGGTCCGGGAGCGGGCGTGTTCCAGCACTCTGATCGCGTCGGCGGGCCTGGACAACCAGGTTGCCTGGTATCCGAGGTCGGACAGTGCGACCGCGGCGAGATCGCGGTCCCCGGCCTGGTGCGCGGCGTGGACGGCGGCCTGCCAGTGGCGTTGGGCGTCGGCGTGCCGGTCGGCGTCAAAGCGCAGCCATGCGGCGCAGTGCGCGAGGTCGGCGGCCACGGCGTGGAGGCGACGACCGATTGCCGAGCTGTAACGGTTCTGGGTGATCAGGTCGATCGCAGTGTTCAGGTGGGCGTCGATGAGGCCGGAGACCTGTCGGTGCGGCCCGGCGGCAAGGGTGCGCAGTTCGCCGGAACGCCGCTCCAGCCACCTCAGGAGTTCCTCGTCAACCCGTTGTCCGCCCAGGGCCTGGGACAGGTGGCGCGGCTCGATGCGGGCCCAGTCGGCAGCGACCTCGACGAGGGTGCTGCTGCTGAGTACCAGGAAGGATCGTCGGTCCATGCGGGTGATCTGCACCTCTCTCAGAGCGGCCCGGCTTCCCGAGGGGCTGAACGGGGCGGGCTGTTCGAAGGCGGGCAGCCAGTCGGGCCATCGGAGATGTTCGATCGCGGCGGTCGGAACATCGAGGACCTCCGCCAGCAGCAACTGGCTCTCCTCGCTCGGTGTGGTTCCTGTCTCCCAGAGCCAGATCCGGTTTCGGTCGATACCGCTGCGCAGGCCACGCCTGTGGGCCTGCGCACGGAGCAGACGGGCGAGATCCTCTCCGGACCAGTGGTGCCTGTGGCGCAGATGCGCCAGCGGATGACGGTCCAGATCCATGTCGCCCCCTCTGACACTGACACCGCCCCTCCACCATGCCGTACCCGGAAGGGGGTTGAGGAGGCTTCACCGAGGCCGGGCACACATCGGCCACACAGTCATCCCCTGGAGCCCGGCGGGACCTGGTGGTGTCCTCGACGGCGTGACGCCGCGCATCCGCGCGGCGCCGTCGAGAAGGGCCGGCCCTCGCGTGAACACCAGGGATCGCTTTGCTGATCTGTCCGGCGCCACCGTCACCGTGACCGGAGGCTTCGGACTGGTCGGCAGCCGCATCGTGCACAAACTCCGCGCACTGGGCGCCAAACCGCTCTCCGTGGGCCGACTGGACGCCTACGGCAGTTCCGTCTGCTCCTCCGTGTTCGGCATCTCGCCCGGGGACCCGGACGTCGTCGCCGGCGACATCACCGACACCGCGCTGATGAACGACCTGCTGTCGCGCAGTGATTACGTCATCCACGCCGGGGCGCTGGCCGACGTCGCGGAGTGCCCCCGCAATCCGGCGGCGGCGCTGGAAGCCAACATCCGCGGTACCCAGACCGTGCTGGATGCAGCGGCCCAGCACAGCGGCACGTTGAGGAGGCTGGTCTTCGTCTCCTCGGCCGGCGTCTACGGCGTCGGCAACGGTTCGCCGGATGCGGGTGCCTGCTTCAGCGAGGACCTCGCCCCCGGTCAGGACGCGACCACCTTCGCCTTCCGCGACCAGGACTTCGACAGCCTTGCCAAGGCGGCGCCGTCCCTGCTGGGACAGACGATCTTCCGCGAGATGCGCATTCTTCAGCGCTACCCGCAGCTCTACCTCGCCTTCGAGCAGGCAAAGGCCCTTCGGGCCTGGAACTACTGGAACCACCACCAGATCCGGGCGCCGTTCAACGGGTTCCTCCCGAAGGGCGAGATCGGCGTCGACCCCGCCTACCCCGCCGACTGCGCGGTGTGGCTGGCGGAGACCTGCGAGCGGGGCCTGATCCACCCAGTCGACGAACTCGACGTCGCCTTCGTGCCCCGCATGGCGGACCTGGGCATGACCGCCATGCGACGGGACGCCACCGGCAAGGCCGCCGGGCATCCGGCCGCCGCCTGAACTGATCGCCCGGTACCGCTACCAGGTCTGCCCGTCCCGCCGGCCTCAGCGGCGCGCCATGTACAGCTCCAGCGCCCGGTGGAGCATCCGGTTCAGCGGGAAGTCCCACTCGCCGAGGTACTCCACCGCCTCGCCGCCCGTGCCCACCTTGAAGCGCAGGAGGCCGAGGAGGTGGTTCCCGTCCTCCAGGGTGTCGGTGATGCCGCGCAGGTCGTAGACGGCGGCGCCCAGTTCGTGGGCGTCGCACATCATGCGCCACTGCAGGGCGTTGTTCGGCTGGACCTCGCGTCTGCGGGCGGTCGAGGCGCCGTAGGAGTACCAGACGTGCTCGCCGACGGTGATCATGGTGGCCGCGGCGAGGACCTCGCCGTCGTGGTGGGCGAGGTAGAGACGCATGCGGTCGGGGTGCTCGGCGTCGAGCGCGGTCCACATGCGCTCGAAGTAGGCCAGGGGGCGCGGGACGAACCGGTCCCGTTCGGCGGTCTCGGTGTACAGGCCGTAGAAGGCCGCGAGATCCGTCCGGTCGCCGCGGACGACCTTGACGCCCGCCTTCTCCGCCTTCTTGATGTTGCGCCGCCACTGCTGGTTGAAGCCGCCCTGGACGTCCTCCAGCGACCGGCCGGCGTAGGGGACCTGGAAGACGTACCGCGGCTGTCCGGCCGCGAAGCCGTCCTCGCCGCCCGGCTCGGTCTGCCGCCAGCCGGCGCCGCGCAGCCGCTCGGCGACGCCGAGGGCGGGCGCCTCGGTGACGGTGGGCGCCGCGTCCCGCAGCCGCCGGGCACCCGGATCGGCGATCGCGGCCTTCACGGCGTCGGCGCTCCAGCGGCGTACGACGACGGGCGGGCCCATCTTCACGGAGAACGCGCCCCGCGCCTTCAGGTGGGCGAGCATCGGGTCCAGCCAGCGCTCGACGAGGTCCGCCGCGAACCAGTCGACGACCGGCCCTTCGGGCAGGTACGCCAGGTACCTCTTCAGCTTCGGCAGCGGCCGCAGCAGCACCAGCCCCGCCCCCACCAGCGCCCCGCGCTCGTCGAACCAGCCGAGGCTCTCCGCCCGCCAGTCCGGTTTCACGTCCCCCCACGCGGGAGTCTGCAGGTGACTGACGGAGGGGCGGTCCGCGACGAACGCCAGGTGCTCGGCGCGGGTGATCGGTTGGACACGCAGGCTCATGCGCGGGGCTCCTTCGACGGCTGTGCGGCCAGCGTAGGAGCCGACCGCGCCCGTGCCGGGGACCGAGCGACCCCGGGCGCGGGCGTGTCCGTTCCCGCACGCGCGCGTGCGGGCGCCGTCACCTCCTCACCGCTCCCCCGGCCGGTCCTCCGGCCCCTCCGCCAGGACCTCCGCGAGGTGGCGCCCCCGCACGCCCGCCAGCTGTTCGAGCTGGGTCCGGCAGGAGAAGCCGTCCGCGAGGACGACCGCGTCCTGGCCGGCGTCCCGCACGGACGGCAGGAGCATCTCCTCCGCGCAGGCCCGTGACACCTCGAAGTGGCCCTTCTCGAAGCCGAAGTTTCCGGCGAGTCCGCAGCAGCCGCCGCTCAGCTCGCCGCCGAGCCCGGCGGCCTCGCGCAGCCGCCGGTCGGCCGTGTCGCCCAGGACCGCGTGCTGGTGGCAGTGGGTCTGGCCGACGACGGGACGGTCGAGGCGGGGCGGCCGCCAGTGGGGGGCGTGCCGTTCCAGGGCCTCGGCGAAGGTGAGGACGCGGGCGGCGAGGCGGGCCGCGCGCGGGTCGTCGTGCAGCAGCTCGGGCAGGTCGCTCCGCAGGGCCGCGGCGCAGCTCGGCTCCAGCACGACGACCGGCACGTCCGCCGCCAGCACCGGCTCCATCAGGTCGAGGGTGCGCCGCAGCACCACGCGCGCGTGGTCGAGCTGCCCGGTGGAGACGTACGTCAGCCCGCAGCAGACCCGCGCGCGGCGGGCCGTCAGCAGGACCGCCGCGCTCCTGGACCGCCCGTCCCCCACCGGCCGCCCCCGCATCCGCAGGGTCGGCGGCAGCGCCACCCGCAGCCCGGCCGCCTCCAGCACCCCGACGGCCGCCCGCCCGACCGAGGGCGAGAAGTGCTCGGTGAAGGTGTCGGGCCACAGGACGACGAGGGGACCGGAGGCACCGAGGGGACCGGAGGCACCGCTGGTCCCGGAGCCGCCCGCGGGCGCCCTCCGCCGCCACCACCGGCTGAACGTCTCGCGGGCCGGCCGCGGGAGGTCCCGCTCCGCGGCGATCCCCCCGATCCGCTTCGCGGCCCGCGCCAACGGCCCCACCGCCGCCAGCGCGCCGACGAGCGACGCCGTGCGCGTACGGCTCACCCAGCGCAGCCAGACCGGCAGGCGTCCCATGGCGTAGTGGGCGGCCGGGCGGCGGCGGCCGGCGTAGTGGTGGTGGAGGAACTCCGCCTTGTACGTGGCCATGTCGACCCCGACCGGGCAGTCCGAGCGGCAGCCCTTGCAGGAGAGGCAGAGGTCGAGGGCCTCCCGCACCTCCTCCGACCGCCAGCCGTCGGTGACCACCTCACCGGCGAGCATCTCGTGCAGCAGCCGGGCCCGCCCGCGCGTGGAGTGCCGTTCCTCGCCGGTGGCCCGGTAGGAGGGACACATCACGGCGGGCCCGGACGCCGTCGCCGTACGGCACGCGGCGACGCCCACGCAGCGGCGGACCGCGGCGGTGAAGTCGCCGCCGTCGCCGGGGTAGCCGAAGGCCACGTCGACGGGCTCGCGGGGCAGCACGGCGAAGCGCAGGCCGGAGTCGAGAGGGGCGGGGCGGACCAGCATCCCGGGGTTGAGGAGGTCGTCGGGGTCCCACACGGCCTTCGCCCGCTCGAAGAGGGCGACCATCTCCTCGCCGTACATCCGCGGCAGCAGCTCGGCGCGCGCCTGCCCGTCGCCGTGCTCCCCGGACAGCGAGCCGCCGTGCGCCACGACCAGGTCGGCCAGTTCCTCCGAGAAACGGCGGAAGCGGCCGACGCCCGCCCCGGTGAGCAGGTCGAAGTCGATGCGGACGTGGACGCAGCCGTCCCCGAAGTGCCCGTACGGGGCGCCGCGCAGGCCGTGCGCGGTCAGCAGGGCGCGGAAGTCCCGCAGGTACGCGCCGAGCCGGGCCGGCGGCACCGCGCAGTCCTCCCAGCCGGGCCAGGCCTCCGTGCCGTCGGGCATCCGGGTGGCCGTACCGCTGGCGTCCTCCCGGATCCGCCACAGGGCGCGCTGCCCGGCGGCGTCCGTCACCACGAGCGTGTCCACGGCGTCGGCCGCCCGCGCGATCGCCTCCGCACGCGCGCGTGCCTCACCGGGCGACTCGCCGCCCGTCTCCACGAACAGCCACGCCCCGCCCCGCGGCAGTCCCGCCGCCGCCGGCACCAGGTCGGCGGCCATGCCCTCGACCGTCAGCGGCCGTCCCCCGCTCCCGGCCGCGCCCGAGCGGGGGGACGAGCGTGCCACCAGAGCGGCCGCGGCCTCGGCGGCGGCGCCCTCGTCGGCGTAGCCGAGCACCGCGAGCGCGTGCGCGCGGGGCGCCTCGACGAGATCGACCACCGCTTCCGTGAGCACGGCCAGGGTGCCCTCGGAGCCGCAGAAGGACCGGGCGACGTCGGCGCCCCGCTCCGGCAGCAGGGCGTCCAGCGCGTATCCGGAGATACGGCGGGGCAGCTCGGGGAATCCGGTGCGCAGCCGCGCCCGCTCGCCCTCGACGAGCGCCCGCAGTCCGTCCGGCGCGCCGGCCCATCCGCGGCCGAGCCGCAGGCGCCGCCCGCGCGCGGTGACGACGTCCAGCTCGCGCACGTGGTCCGCGGTCGTCCCCCAGGCGACCGAGTGGGCGCCGCAGGAGTTGTTGCCGATCATTCCGCCGAGCGTGCAGCGGCTGTGCGTGGACGGGTCGGGCCCGAAGCGCAGTCCGTGCGGGGCGGCGGCCTCCTGGAGGCGGTCCAGCACCAGACCGGGCTGGACGACGGCCGTACGGGCGTCGGCGTCCAGGCGGACGAGCCGGTTCAGGTGGCGGGTGAAGTCCAGCACCACGCCGGTGCCGGTCGCCTGCCCGGCGATCGACGTCCCCCCGCCGCGCGCCACGACCGGCACGCCGTGCGCCCGGCACACCTCCAGGGCCGCCGCCACGTCGTCGGCGTCGCGGGGCGCGACCACGCCCAGGGGGACGCGCCGGTAGTTGGACGCGTCCATGGTGACCAGTGCCCGGGAGGTGACGTCGAAGGCCACCTCGCCGCGCACGGCGGCCCGCAGCGCGGCCCGCAGTTCCGCGATCTCGGTCATCCCCTCAGGATGCCCCGGGAGACCGGCAACCTCCCCCCGGCCCGCGCGCCCGTGCCTCCCGGAGGGTGCCCGGCCGCGCTCTTCGCTTTTCGGCCACGTCAATTCCCAAGAACCTGACCGGGACCCTCCCAAAGTGATCACGAACCTGCATATAGTGACCGGCAGTTGCGCGCAGGTGACGGCTCTAGCCCCCAGTAGAGGCCGGATTACCTCATGGAATCGCCCGAGGGCCGGCCCGGATCTCCGGTGAACGCCCGCGGACCCGACCGAGGATTCGACTGATGACCTCCCCCGCCCTCCCAGGCGACCGCCCCGCCCTTCGCAACCTGCTGCCCGCCTTCGCGCTCACCGCGGCCGGGGCCGGGGCCGCGGTCGCCGTGGCCGCCGCTCTGGCACCGGCCTCCGTGCGCGGAGCCGTGGCGCTGACCGGGGTGGTGGCCGCCCTGCTGCTCTGCGCGGCCGTCACCGCGGCCGCACACGGCAGGCAGACGGCGCGGCTGGCCCGCGCCCGGCTGGCATCCGCCAACCAGGACCTCAGCCGGCTGTTCCAGGAACGTGCCCGGCTGGGTGAGGACTCCCGCCGTCAGCACGAACGGCTGGCCGGAGACCTGGCCCGGGAGCAGGCCCGGCTGGCGGCCGAGCTGGAGCGGGAACGCGCCCTGCACGCCGAGACCCTGGCCGCCGAGCACGACCGCCGCACGGCCGAGCACACGGCGGAACTGGCCCGCCTCACCGAGGAGCACGCCGCCGAGCGGGCCCGGCTCACCGCCGAGCACAGCGCGCAGGTGGCCCGCCTCGGCGAGGAGCGGGACCGGCTCACCGACGGCAACGCCCGGCTCGCCGCCCGGCTGCGTGAGGCCACCAGCGCGCGGGCCGCCGCCCTCTCCGCCACCGCCAACGCCGCGGGGCGCATGCAGGCCCTGGCCACCAGCATGCTGGCCGACCTGCGCGCGATGGAGGAGAAGCACGCCGACGAGGAGGTTCTCGCCGACCTCCTCCACCTCGACCACCGCACCGCCCAGGCCGGCCGGCTCGCCGACTCGGTCGCCGTCCTGACCGGCGCCCGGTCCGGCCGCCGCTGGGCCCGGCCCATCGCCATGGAGTCGATCCTGCGCGGCGCCATGGGCCGGATCGGCGGCTACCAGCGCGTGCGCGTCCACTCCGCCAGCGACACCGCCGTCGCCGGGCACGCCGCCGAGGGCGTCATGCACGCGCTCGCCGAACTCCTCGACAACGCGGCCAACTTCTCGCCGCCGACCGCCGAGGTCCACGTGTACGTGGAGGAGGTGCCGGCCGGGGTCATCGTGTCCGTCGAGGACAGCGGCCTCGTCATGAGCGAGGCCCAGCTCCGGCGCGCCGAGGCCGCGGTCTCGGGCGAGACGGCCGGGATCGGCGGTCTCACCGGCACCCGCCTCGGTCTCGCCGTCGTCGGCCGACTGGCCCGGCGGTACGGCATGAAGGTCTCCTACCGCCCCTCGGCGCGCGGCGGCACGGGCGTGCTGGTGCTCATCTCGCAGGACATCCTCGTGTCCCAGGACGGCACGCCCGGCATGCCCGCCGTGCCCGTCCCGCCCGCCGTGTCCGCCCCGTCGGTCACTCCGGCCGCCCCGGCCCGGCCCGCCCCGGCCGCCGCACCGCGCACCGGCCCCGTCCCGGCCCCCAGGTCCGCCCCCGACGCCTCCGACCGGCTTCCCCGGCGCGGCGGCAACCGCCCGGCCGCGGCACCGGCCGGCGCGACCGACACCCCGCAGCCCGTTCCCCCGGCCGACTACGCCGCCGCACTGGCCGCCTCCACCCCGGGCCCCGACCCGCTGCCCCGGCACGACTCCGCGGACCGGGACGAAAACCACACCCCGGACGCGGCGGCGCTCGGGCTGCCCCGCCGCCGGCGCGGCCGCACCCTCGCCGAGGCCGAGCGCGCCCGGTCCGGCAGCCGCACCGCCACGCCGCGCCCCGCCCCCACGGCCGAGGAGACCCGGGCCCGCGCCTCCCGCTTCAGCGACTTCCGCCAGGCCGTACGCGGCTCCGCGCCCACCGCGCCCCAGGACGCGGCCGGCCCCCCGGCCGCCCGGAGCACAGCCGAAGCCGCTGCCGCCGCGGACCCGGACGCCCCGCACACCGCCGCGGACCCGGACGTCACCTCGCCCGGCCGGGGCGACGACACCACCCCCGTACCCACCACCCCCGTACCCACCACCCCCCGCTCCCCGCACACGCAGAACCACCTGGAAGGCGATCCCACCTCATGACCGGCACGACGACCGCCGACGAGAAGCTCACCTGGCTGATAGAGGGCCTGCTGACGCGCACGCCGGGCACTCGGCACGCGCTCGTGCTGTCCCGTGACGGCCTGAAGCTGTGCCGTACGCCCGAGCTGTCCAACGACCAGGCCGACCAGCTCGCGGCGATCGCCGCCGGCATCCAGTCGCTGTCGCACGGCGCGTCCGTGGAGTTCGGGGACGGCAGCGGAGGCGTCCGGTCGGCGATGACCGAGTTCTACGGGGGCGTGCTGTTCATCGTGGAGGCCGGTGAGGGCGCGCACCTGGCCGTCGTCACCACCGAGGACGCGGACCCCGGCCTCGTCGGCCACAACATGAGCGAACTGGTCGAGCAGCTCGGGGAGCACCTGACCGCCCCGCCGCGCAGCTCATGAGCAGGCCCGGCAGGGACGACGCGCCCGACCGGCTGTACACGCTCACCGGCGGACGCAGCCGGCCCGGCCCGGACAGTCCCTTCGACCTGGTGACCCTGGTCGTCGCCGAGTGCGATCCGACGCCGGGCATGCAGTCGGAGCACGCGGCGATCCTGCGGATGACCGACCGTCCCACCGCGGTCGTCGAGATCGCGGCGGAGCTGGGGCTGCCGGTGAGCATCACCAGGATCCTGCTGTCCGACCTGCTCGCCTCGGGCCGGGTCAGTGCCCGTCACCCCCGCAAGGCCGCCGTACTCGACCCCGACATTCTGGAGCAGGTGCTCGTTGGACTCCGCAACCTCTGAGACGCGCACGCCACTCGGCGCGTCGGCCGACAACGGCCTCAAGATCGTGGTCGTGGGCGGCTTCGGCGCCGGCAAGACGACGATGGTCCGTTCGGTCAGCGAGATCCGTCCCCTCAACACCGAGGAGACGATGACCCAGGCCGGCGAGTCCGTGGACGACCTGAGCGGCGTGCGCGGCAAGACCGCGACCACCGTCGCCTTCGACTTCGGCCGCATCACCCTCGACGAACACAACGTGCTGTACCTGTTCGGCGCGCCCGGCCAGGAGCGGTTCTGGTTCCTGTGGGACCGGTTGTTCTCCGGGACGCTGGGCGCGGTCGTGCTCGTCGACACCCGGCGGATCGACGACTCCTGGTACGCCATCGACCGCCTGGAGAAGCACGGCACGCCGTTCATCGTGGCCTGCAACGACTTCGGCGGCCCGGCCTTCGCCCCGGAGCAGGTCCGCGAGGCCCTCGACCTCGACCCGCACGTGCCGCTGGTCACCTGCGACGCACGGTCCCGGGCGTCCAGCAAGCTGGTCCTGATCTCCCTGGTGGAGCACATCCAGGCCCTGTACGCCGCCCCCGACTCCGCCCCCGCCTTTCCCCAGGAGCTGGTGTGACCGCCGCCCCCGCCCCCGTCCTCCTCAGCGGCGCACTGCTCCAGGACGACCCGACCCGGGTGTACCGGGAGATGCGGCGCGAGCACGGTCCCGTCGTACCGGTGCTGCTGGACGGCGACGTACCGGCCTGGCTGGTGCTCGGCTACCGCGAGCTGCACCAGGTCACCGGCGATCCGGTGCTCTTCAGCCGTGACTCCGAGCTGTGGAGCCAGTGGGACGCCATCCCCGACGACTGGCCGCTGCTGCCGATGATCGGCCGCAAGCAGGCGTCGATCCTCTACACGGTCGGCGAGCGGCACCGCGAACGGGCCGCGATGCTCGGCAACGCGCTGGAGGCGGTCGACGCGTTCGAACTGCGCCGGTACGCCGAGAAGTTCGCCGACGAGCTGATCGACGGCATCTGTCCGCGCGGCCGGGCCGACATCGTCGGCGAGTACGCGATGCTGCTGCCGGTGCGGGTGCTGGCCCGCCTCTACGGCTTCGCCGACGACGAGGGCCCGGCCCTGGTCACCGCGCTCAACGACATGATCGACGGCCGGGAGCGGGCCCTGGCGGGCCAGACCCACCTGTTCACGTCGATGATGCGGCTGGTGGCCGACCGCACGGAGGCCCCGGCCGACGACGTGGTCTCGCGGATGCTCGCCGACCCCTCCGGGTTCACCGGCGAGGAGATCGTCCAGGACCTGATGGTGATGATGGCGGCCGGCCACCAGCCGACCGCCGACTGGATCGGCAACTCGCTGCGGCTGATGCTGACGGACAGCCGGTTCGCGGCCTCCCTGTTCGGCGGCCGCAACAGCGTCGCCGAGGCCATGAACGAGGTGCTGTGGGAGGACGCCCCCACCCAGAACGTCGCCGGCCGCTGGGCCTCCCGCGACACCCATCTGGGCGGGCGCCACGTCCACGCGGGCGACCTGCTGCTGCTCGGCCTCCAGGGCGCCAACTCCGATCCCCAGGTGCGCACCGACGGCTCGGCCCTGACCGGCGGCAACAGCGCGCACTTCTCCTTCGGCCACGGTGAGCACCGCTGCCCGTTCCCGGCGCAGGAGATCGCCGAGGTCATCGCGCGGACGGCCATCGAGGTCGTCCTGGACCGGCTGCCGGACATCGACCTCGCCGCACCGGCGGACTCCCTGACCCGCCGTCCGTCTCCGTGGCTGCGCGGTCTGACGGAACTGCCGGTGACGTTCACACCCACCCCCGCCCTTGGAGGCACGCTCTCATGACGGCTGCTACGGACGCGCCGAACGGTACGGAGCAGAAACGCATCGCCCTCGACCCCTTCGTCACCGACCTGGACGGGGAGAGCGCCGCGCTGCGGGCCGCCGGTCCGCTCGCCGCGGTGGAACTGCCGGGCGGCGTGCCGGTGTGGGCGGTCACCCACCACGCCGAGGCGAAACGGCTGCTGACCGACCCCAGGATCGTCAAGGACATCGACGTCTGGGGTGCCTGGCAGCGCGGCGAGATCGCCTCCGACTGGCCGCTGATCGGGCTGGCCAACCCGGGCCGGTCCATGCTGACGGTGGACGGCGCGGACCACCGCCGGCTGCGCACGCTGGTCGCCCAGGCGCTCACGCCCCGGCGGGTGGAGCGGATGCGCGGGCGGATCGCCGAGCTGACCGAGGGCCTGCTCGACCGGCTCGCGGAGCTGCCGGCCGGCACGGTGGACCTGAAGGCCGAGTTCGCCTACCCGCTGCCCATGTACGTGATCGCGGACCTGATGGGGCTCGCGGAGGACCGGCTGCCGCGGCTGAAGGAGCTGTTCGAGAAGTTCTTCTCGACGCAGACCCCGCCGGCCGAGGTCGTGGCGACGCTGACCGAGCTGGCCCAGATCATGGCGGCGGCGGTCGCCGAGAAGCGCGAGAACCCCGGCGACGACCTGACGTCCGCGCTGATAGCGGCGTCCGAGGACGGCGACCGCCTCACCGACGAGGAGATCGTCTCCACGCTCCAGCTGATGGTCGCGGCCGGCCACGAGACGACGATCTCGCTGATCGTCAACGCCGTCGTCAACCTCTCCCTCCACCCCGAGCAGCGGGCGCTGGTCCTGTCCGGCGCGGCGGACTGGTCGGCGGTGGTGGAGGAGACCCTGCGCTACGCCACCCCGACCTCCCACGTCCTGATCCGCTTCGCCACCGAGGACGTACCGGTCGGGGACAAGGTGCTGCCGGCCGGGGACGCGCTGATCGTGTCGTACGCCGCGATCGGCCGCGACGAGGAGGCGCACGGCCCGTCGGCGGGCGTCTTCGACATCACCCGCGACACGGCCAACCGCCACATCGCCTTCGGCCACGGCCCGCACGTCTGCCCCGGAGCGGCGCTGTCCCGCCTGGAGGCGGGCGTGGCACTGCCCGCCCTCTACGCGCGTTTCCCCGGCCTGGACCTGGCGGTCCCGGCGACGGAGCTGCGCAACAAGCCGGTGGTGACGCAGAACGACCTGTACGAACTGCCGGTCACCCTGCACGGCTGAGCACTTCCGGTGCGGGGGGACAGGCCCCCGCACCTCCCTCCTCGGTCCCCCCTCGGTGTCTCAGCGGCCGGACGACGTTTCGCCCCGGTTTCACGGAGCCGCTAGGCTCCCGCTCGTGGCTGAGATCCGGATTCCCGCTGACATCAAGCCCGCCGACGGTCGTTTCGGCGCGGGCCCCTCCAAGGTGCGGACGGAGGCGCTGGACGCACTGGCCGCGACCGGCACATCCCTGCTGGGCACCTCCCACCGCCAGGCCCCGGTGAAGAACCTGGTCGGCCAGGTGCGCGAGGGCATCTCCCAGCTGTTCCGGCTCCCCGAGGGCTACGAGGTGGTCCTCGGCAACGGCGGCTCCACCGCCTTCTGGGACATCGCGACGCACGGCCTGATCGAGAACAAGTCGCAGCACCTGACCTTCGGCGAGTTCAGCTCCAAGTTCGCCAAGGCCGCCAAGCTGGCGCCGTGGCTGGCCGAGCCGACGGTCGTCTCCTCCGACCCGGGCACGCACCCCGACCCGGAGGCCGAGGCCGGCGTCGACGTGTACGCCTTCACGCACAACGAGACCTCCACGGGTGTCGCCGCCCCCATCAAGCGGGTGGCGGGCGCCGACGAGGGCGCGCTGGTCCTGGTCGACGCCACGTCGGGCGCGGGCGGTCTGCCGGTCGACATCGCCGAGACGGACGTCTACTACTTCGCCCCGCAGAAGTCCTTCGCCTCCGACGGCGGCCTGTGGATCGGCGTGTTCTCCCCGGCCGCGATCGAGCGCGCGGAGCGGATCCACGCGTCCGGCCGCCACATCCCGGAGTTCTTCTCGCTGCCCACGGCGATCGACAACTCCCGCAAGAACCAGACGTACAACACCCCGGCCCTGGCCACGCTGTTCCTCCTCAACCAGCAGCTGGAGTGGATCAACGGCCAGGGCGGCCTGGACTGGTCCACGGCCCGCACCAAGGACTCCTCGACCCGCCTGTACGCGTGGGCGGAGGAGTCCAAGCACGCCAGCCCCTTCGTCACCGACCCCGCCAAGCGCTCCCAGGTCATCGGCACGATCGACTTCACCGACGAGGTGGACGCCGCGGCCGTCGCCAAGGTCCTGCGCGCCAACGGCATCGTCGACACCGAGCCCTACCGCAAGCTCGGCCGCAACCAGCTCCGCGTCGCCATGTTCCCGGCGATCGACCCGGCGGACGTCGAGGCCCTGACGAAGTGCGTCGACTACGTCATCGAACAGCTGTAGCGGTTCCCGGTACGACGGCGAGGGGCGCCCGGTGGTCACCGGGCGCCCCTCGCCGTACGCAGGCGACGAAGGCTAGGGTGCCGTTTCCGCGCGGCTGCATCTGCCCGCCGAGGACTTCTGGCTCTTCGACTCCCGGCTCGTCTTCGACGAGGCCGACGGACTGGTCGGCATCGAACTCGTCACAGAGCCGGCGGCCGTCAACCGCTACTGCCAGATGCGGGACGCGGCCTGGCACCATGCGGTTCCGTACGATCAGTTCAAAGCCGCCATGTAAGTGACGTGAGGCCCCGTGAGCACCGACTATCAGCAGGCTCGTGAGGCATTGGGTGTCCAGCTCCGGGAGCTGCGGCTCGCACACCCCGACGGTCGGCTCACCGGCGCCCAACTCGCGGAGCGCCTCGGTCCGGGGTGGACCAAGTCCAAGGTCAGCAAGCTGGAGAACGGCAGGCAGACCGCCGAGGCCGAGGAACTCAGGGCGTGGGCCGAGGCCACGGGCCGTCCGGAGGCGTACGACGGCCTGCTCGCCCAGCTCCGCGGGTTCGAGTCCCGCATCCGGTCGTGGCGGAGACAACTCGCCTCCGGGCACAAGCCCGTCCAGGACGCGATCACCGCCGAACACGAGCGCACCCGGGTCCTGACCATCTGGGAGAACAACCTCGTCCCCGGGATGCTCCAGACCGCCGACTACGCCCGGCACGTCTTCACTCGCCATGCCGACCTCATGCGGTCGCCACGCGACACCGAGGCAGCGGTACGCGCACGGATCCGTCGCCAGGAGTGCCTCTACGAATCCGGCAGGACGTACAGGATCCTGATGTGGGAAGCCGCCTTGCACACGCTGGTGTGCCCTGCCCCGGTACTGGCCGCCCAGCTCGACCGGCTCACGAGCGTCATGGGCCCGGACACCGTGGAACTCGGCGTGGTGCCGTTCACGGCCGCCCTCAAGATCTATCCGGGCAACGGATTCTGGATCTATGACGAACGACGGGTGGTCGTCGAGGACTGGCACGCGGAGCTGTGGCTGGACGATTCCGACAGCATCACGACGTACCTACGGGTGTGGAACACGCTGAAAGAATCCGCGGTGTACGGAGCCGGAGCACATGAGGTGATCACTGCCGCGCGGCACGCACTGGCCCGAGGCCGACCCGGCTGACCGTCCTCACCACCACTTACCGGAACTGCCCCAGGAACGCCCGCCAGCTCCGACCGGAGACGGCGATCAGCGGGCCGTCCTGCCGTTTGCTGTCGCGGACGGCGCGGCCGTCGACGGCGGTGGCGGCCACTTCCACGCAGTTGCTCTCCTGCCCCGAGTAGGAGGACTTCCGGAACGGGCCTATGACCTCGATCATGACGTGTCTTCCTTGAGGGTCCGCAGTGCGCTCCGGATGAGACTGGCGCTCGCCTCCGGAGCCAGTGCGGATGATCGTAGTAGGTCATACGTATTGGCGTAAGCCGCCAGATCCTCGGGGTCCTCAAGGACTGACGCGCCCCTCAGGTTCTCCAGCGTCACCGCCTCGACGGTCGGCTCCGAGTCGAAGCTGAACGTGGAGAAGGCCGAGGTCGCGGCTGCCAGGAGCCCGGCCTTGAAGGGCAGTACCTGGATCGTGACGTTCTTCCGCTTCCCGGCTTCGAGGATCGCGGAGAGCTGCTCCCTATGAACCTCGACATCCACCAGAGGGCGAGCGACGACCGCCTCCCACACGATGGCGGTGTACGTCGCTCCGCCTTCTCCGATCTTCGCCTGACGGCTCTCCCGGACCTTCACCAACTGGGTGATCCGCTCGGGAGATACGTAGTTGGGTCCCTCGGTGGTGACCGCCTCGGCGTAAGCGGGGGTCTGCAGCAGACCGGGCACCAACACCGGCTGCCACTCACGGATGTGGGTGGCGTCGTCCTCCAGCGCGATGTGGTCGAGGTAGTCCGGCCGCAGGTGCGCCGCGTGCTCCAGCCACCAGCCCCGCTTCTTCGAGTGCTTGGCCAACTCCTCCAGTTTGGAGCGCACTTCAGGGTCCGTGACGCCGTACGCATCGAGCAGCAGGCGCACTTCGATGACGCGCGCGGTGACGTGTCCGCTCTCCAGGCGGCTGACCCTGGCCTGGCTCGCCGCGATGATCTCGGCGGCCTGCGGCTGGTCGAGCTTGGCGGCGTGCCGGTACTGCCGGAGTGCCGTCCCAAGTCGCCTGCTGCGTACGGTTGGTCGTCCCCCTGCGGGCATGGGCCCTCCCCTCTCCGGCCGCAACCATGCCACACGCGTCATCGCCTTCGAGACCCCATCACTCGATCGAGTGCACAAGTGCATGCATTCACTGAAGAGGGTTGTGGGCGTATCGGATACGTCCGTAGCTTCACCCCATGCCACCGACGGAAACCTTCCGCATCCCCAAACACCGACGGCACGTCCCCGACGCCCGCCAACGTGTCCGCAAGGCCCTCGCCGACTGGGGCGTCATCGGCCAACTCGCCGACTCCGTCACCCTCCTGGCCAACGAACTCGTCACCAACGCCGTGACCCACTGCCGCGTCTCCGACGCCCGGGTCGAGGTCACGCTGACCCTCCACGGGACCGAACTGGTCCTGGAGGTCGCGGACCCCGACCGGGACCGGCTCCCCCGGCCCCACCACTCCGGCCCGGACGAGGAGGGCGGTCGCGGCCTCGCGCTCGTCGCGGCGCTGGCCGACTCCTGGGGGTGCCGGCAGGAGCCGTACGCGAAACACGTGTGGGCCCGGTTCTCACCGGTGGAGGCGGAGGCGGACGTACCGGCGAGGGCGCATGTTCCAGCTGCTCTGTGACGCGGTCGCCCGCCTGTTCACCCGGCCGCGACCGCCTGAACCCCTCATGAGCGATCTCGCGCAGGCGGTCCGCTCGCCCGACCCCTACGTCTGGCGGCTGCCGAACCCCCACGACGCCCGCTGGCGCCGCTGGTCCAAGCGCTCCCGCGCGAACGGCCGTTACCTGCCCTTCCCCCACGACGCGGCCCACTGGGCGACCACGTCCCCGCCCGCACCGCCGTCCCGGCGGACCGGCGAGGACGTGGTGCGCCCGTACGTCCTCGGACCGTGACGCCTTTCAGGCCGCCGTACCGCCGCGCCCCCTGATCCCTCGCCGGGAGGTCGCGTCCGTCGCCGCTCCGGGGGGAGTCACGGCACCTCCTCGATGACGGGGCGCCGCTGGACGAACCGGGCCTGGTCCGCGAGGAACCGGTCGGTGTACAGCTGCCGGGGCGCGAGGACGGCGGTCAGCGTCAGGCGCCAGTCGGAGTTCTCCAGAGCGCGGTCGACCAGGGAGTGGGTGGCGTCGGCATAGCGGGCGACCGTCAGGGACTCCGTCGGCAGGACCTTGCGGTAGACGGCCTCGGTGTCGGCGACGTCCACGTTGACGTCGTGACCCGCCAGCACCAGCAGGACCGGAGTGCCGCGCATGGCGCGCAGGTCTGCGGTCGCGTCCGAGCGGTAGTTCTTGGCGACGAACGCCCACCGCGCGCTCGTCATGCCCTCCACGTCCCCCACGGCGGCCCGGTACTCGGCGAAGGACGCTCCCCTGTCCAGCAGGCGCAGGGTGGTCTCCCGGCGGCGCAGCGCCGCGTTCGTCCGCTCGGCGGTGGCCCCGTCCCGCTCCAGTTCGGCGACGAGGTTGAAGCGGCCCTGCCGCAGCCAGTTGACGGCCGGGGAGACGGCGATGACGAACTGCAGCCGCCGATCTCTCGCGGCGACCTTGGGCAGGACCCAGCCTGCCTGGCTCGCCCCCCAGAGCCCGATGCGCCGGTCGTCGATGTCGGGGCGGCTCCGGGCCCACCTCACGGCGGCCAGTGTCTCGTCGGCCCGGTCCGTCATGCTCTGGTCCAGCCAGTCCCCCTCCGACCCTCCGATCCCCGGCTTGCTGAACGACAGCGAGGCGTACCCCGCGCGGGCGAAGGACTCCCACAGCGGCCGGTAGAACGTCTCGTGCGTCGCGTCGATCGGCCCGTCGCCGTGGACGAAGACGACCAGCCCGAACGGCCCGTCACCCGTCTCGGGCAGGGCGAGCACGCCTTGGAGGACCTTCCCGTCGTGCCGGAGCGAGACCTTCTCCTCCCGCAGCGCGTACGTGTTCTGCCACACCACGACCCCGGCGAGTCCGGCGGCCGTCAGCAGCACCCCCACCAGCGTCCACACCGCCCGGCGCCATCCGCGTCGCATCGGCCCACCCCGTGTCCGGAACATCCCGGCCCCCTTATCGTTCTTTGCAAAAACGCTCGTTCAGAGAATGAACGTATTGCTATTGTTCATGCAAGGTGGTCCCGTGGACGACGAGGGAGCGATGTGCGGACGACAGCAGGCGATGCCCGGCACTCAGCGGGAAGCGGGCCGGTGGTCCGCAGAGGCATCCCCGAAGGCAGCGAGGAACAGGTGGCGGCGCTGTACTGGGAAGCGTTCGGCCGCAAGCTGACCCCGGCGCTCGGCCCGCCCGGCACCGGGCGGGCGTTCATAGCGGATCACCTCCACCACGACCGGGGCATCGTCGCGCTCGCCGACGGCAAAGTGGTCGGCGTGGCCGGCTATCAGCTCGGCGGCCGCGCCCTGACCGGCGGCGGCGTGTGGGACGTCCTGTCCACCTACGGCTGCTTCCGCGGCCTGCCCCGGCTGGCGGTCCTCGCCCTGTTCGAACGCACCCCCGCCGCAGGCGAACTGGTCATGGACGGCATCGCCGTCGAGGCGGCACACCGGGGCAAGGGCGTCGGCAGCCTCCTCCTCCGGGAGATCGGGGCCGTCGCCGCCGACCGGGGCTGCCGCCGGATCCGCCTGGACGTCATCGACGCCAACCCCCGCGCCAAGGCGCTCTACGAACGGCACGGCTTCACCGCCCACCGCACCGAGCGGACCCCCTGGCTGCGTGGCCTGATGGGCTTCGGCGCGGTCACCACCATGCACCGCCCGGTCACCCCGGCGGACGCGACGAGCGAACGGAGGACACGGTGAACAGCATCCCGTCCCCAGCCGGAAACGCGGACGACGGGCCGGAGATCCCCACCCGGCTGCTCGTGCACGCCCTGGTCCGCGAGGACGGCACCGTCGACGCCGGCGAGTTGTACACCGTCGCCGGCCTGCTCGACATGAGCGACCAGCAGATCAGGCTGTGCGTCAAACGCCTCGTCGCCGAAGGCCGGTTCACACAGGAAGGACGCGGCCGAAAAGCCACCCTCCACACCGTGGCCGATGTCACCGGATCCCTGGCACCCGACGCGGCCCACGTCCGCCACGCCTACCGGCAGGACGCCGGACTCGCCCCCTGGGACGGCACCTGGCACCTGTTCGCCTTCGCCATCCCCGAATCCCGCCGGACCGCCCGCGACACCCTGCGCGAGCACCTGCGCCACCTCGGCGCCGCATCCGTCCACAGCGGCCTGTACGTCACCGCCAACCCCGTCACCGAACTCGTCGAAGCCCAGGCCCGGAATCTCGGCGTCCTCCACACCCTCACCCAACTGACCACCACCGACCTGCGGATCGGCGGCACCACCGACCCCCGCGCACTGGCCGCCGCGCTGTGGCCCCTCGCCGAGATCGCCCAGCGGCACGAAGATCTCGCCGCCTTCGCCGAAGCACGCCTGACGCGGCTCACCGAGGGGCCGCGTGCGCAGGACGCCGAGCGGCTCACCATGGCCGTCGAGCTCGCCGCTCGATTCACCGCCGCGATGGATCCCGACCCGCTCCTGCCGCCGCAGCTCCTCCCCCAGCCGTGGCCCGGAACCCGCGCCCGCCGCCTGGCAGCCGACTGCTGGGAGCGCCTGCGCCAAGCCCCGCCGACAGGGCGGGCCTCCGCCCCCCGCCTGTTCGCGCTCTACGCCGACGCGCTGCGCCCGGCAGAGTGACCGGCCTCCACCACCGCCTACGCGAACTGCCTCGGGAACGCCCGCGGGCCGGGTGCTCCCCTCGAACGTCTCCTCGGCCCGACGGCAGGGGGACCGGGTCCCGCCGGCCGTGAGGCACCGTCGGTGTCCCGGTCGGTGCCTCACGGCCGGCGGAACACAGCGGGCCGCGGGTGTGTCCTCCGTCCCCGGCGGTCCCACCGCGTCCTCGGCCCGCCCTGACCTCCCGTGAGAAAAGGAGTTGACCTTGCTGTCCTCCCGTGGGCAGGGTGCGGTGGTGGCCGGAGCGGAGATCGAGATCCCTGGCGTGGACGGGGTCCCGTCCGGTGGGGACTTCGGCGGTCGCGGTCAGGGCGTGCCGCTCGTCCACGGCAGCGGACACGACGCCGCGGTCCGGACGGGTACGGCGTCCCACCTGGTGAGCGAGTGCCGTCCGAGCGCCCTCGACCCGCGTGGCCACGAGCGGACCAGGGCCGATGCCGGCCCCGGCCGCCGGCCGACCGACATCAGCTCGCACCACGACGTCCCCACGACCCGGCCTGTCGGTCTTGCCGCGATCGTTCCCGGCCTGGTGCGGGACCGGGTCGCGGCCTCGGTCGGGAACATCGATCGGTCCCCGCCCCCACGAGGAGTTGCCGTGCCCCCTTACGACGCCCCGACCATCAGGGAGATCTCCGTGACGGACGAGAAGGCCGGGCCGTACGGCATCACGGCCGGACCTGACGGCGCGCTGTGGCTCACCTTCGTGCACAGCGGCCGCGTCGCGCGTCTCACCCTTGGCGGCGAACTCACCGAACACCCCCTGGACTCGCCCGGATGCGGCCCCACGGTCATCACTCCCGGGCCCGACGGAGCCCTCTGGTTCACCCGGTCCCGGGACCACCGGATCGGCCGCGTCACCACCGACGGTGAGACGGAGTCCTTCCCCCTGCCGACCCCCGCCGGCGGGCCCTTCGGCATCACCGCCGGTCCGGACGGCGCGATGTGGTTCACGGAGATGAACACCGACCGGATCGGCCGCATCACCGGCACGGGAGAGATCACCGAGTTCGCCCTTCCCCGTCCGGGCGCCTTCCCCTCCGCCATCACCGCGGGCCCTGACGGGGCCCTGTGGTTCACCCTCAACCAGGCGAACGCCATCGGCCGCATCACTGTTCACGGGGACATCGCCGTTCACCCGCTCCCCACCCCCGGCGCCGCACCCGTGGGCATCACCAGTGACGGCGCCGCCCTGTGGTTCGTCGAGATCGCGGCGGGCCAGATCGGCAGGATCTCGGTGGACGGCGCGATCGAGGAGTTCCCCCTCCCCGACCGCGCGGCCGGACCCCACGCCATCGTCGCGGCCTCCCCCGGGAACTGCTGGTTCACCGAATGGGGAGCCAACCGCATCGGCCACATCACCGACGGCGGCGAGATCGCCGAGTACGGCCTGCCCTCACCGTCGTCCGAGCCGCACGGCATCACCCTGGGGCCCGACGGCGCTCTCTGGGCGGCCCTCGAGACGGGAGGGGCCGCTCGGGTGGAACCGTAGCCTCGGGACGAGGAACCGCCGCTCCGGAGCACCGCGCGCGTCTCGGGCGCGCGGGGCAGCCGTGTGCCGGTGTCGCGGCGCGTTCGGCGAGAGCCCGCCGTCACGGACGTCACAGAGGTCCTGGCCGGACCGGGACGCCGTCGCGGAACCGGTCCATCGACCGCTGGACCGGAAGAAGCTGCCAGGGGTGCCCGGCCACCGCCGGACACCCCCCGCCCACGGCCGCACCGCTCACGCCGACGTGCAGCTCAGGCCGCCGTGCAGCTCACGCTCGGCACGCCTCCGCCCCCCGGCGCCGCACCGAAGCCGAAGCTCGCCGAACCGCCCGCCGCGAGCGCCCCGTTGTGGGCGGCGTTCGTCGCCGTGACCGTCGAGCCGCTCTGGGTGTACGAGGCGTTCCACATGCTGGTGACCTTCTGCGAGCCGGGCCAGGTCCAGGTCACCTTCCAGGAACTGATCGCCGTCGTACCGGTGTTGGTGACCTTCACGTCGGCGTTGAAGCCGCCGCCCCAGTCGCTGCCGACCGTGTACGCGGCGGTGCAGGCGGCCGTACCGCCGCCCGGATCACCGGGGTTGTCCGGGTCGCCGGGGTCACCGCTCCCGGTCCCCGGCGCGAAGCCGGGCGCCTTGACGCTCGTCAGGTAGCCGTCCTTGACCGTGTCCACGGTCTGCCAGTCGTCCTTCAGGATGCCGCCCGTGTCACCGGAGTTGGGGTTCCAGGACCAGAACGTCCAGTGGAAGGAGTCGGCGCCGTACGTCGACGTGGGCCGCAGGTAGTCCACCAGTGCCGTCAGCCACTTCTGGTCGACCGTCGACTGGAGGGTGGTGCCGAACTCGCCCACCCACACCGGGGCGATGTTCTGCTTGAAGATGTAGCCCCAGTACTTGTCCCAGATCCCGGGCATGTTCGCGGGGAACGCCGGGTCGCTGAACCAGCTCTGCTGGGCCACGCTGGTCGCGTAGTCGTGGGCGGAGTAGACGACCCGGTTCGGGACGTCGAGCTGGACCGGGTACCGGGCGACGCCCATCAGGTTGCCGCCCCACCAGCCGGAGACCCCCTCGAAGGTCTGCACGCCCTCCACGAAGATCAGCAGGTTCGGGTTGACGGAGAGGACGGCGTTCCCGGCGCGCTGGGCCGCCAGCCGCCAGTCCCTCGTCGTGTCGCCGCAGCCCCAGCAGGCGGGGTCGTGCGGCTCGTTGTGCAGGTCGATGCCCACGACGGCGGGGTTGCCGGCGTAACGCCCGGCGATCGACTTGAGGTTGGCGATCCACGTCGACTCCGGGACCGCCGCGGTGTACCAGAGCGCCGACTGGCCCGCCCCGTCCGGGCGGTGCCGGTCCAGGATGACCTTGACGCCGGTCTGGCCGGCGTACCCGACGATCTTGTCCAGTACCTGGAGGGAGGTGAGTCCCTGCAGGTCGGCGTTCTTCCCGGCGGAGAAGTCGATGCTGTTGGGCATGGCGCCGGGTTTGAGGATGTCGTCGCTGAACGGGATCCGGAGGGTGTTGTACCCCGTCGTCCTGATCTGGTCGATCATGCTCTTGTAGTCGCGGGACCACAGGCCGTGGACGACGTTGTTGGAGGTCTCGAAGCCGAACCAGTTGATGCCGGCGACGCGGACCGGCTGCCCGGACGCGTCCAGGATCTGGCGGCCGCTGGTGTGCCAGTACCCGGCTCCGCCGGCGTCCACGGCCTGCGCCTGCGGGGCCGCGGCCAGGGGGATCAGCGGCAGCAGGAGTGCGGCGGCGGCCGTGCACAGTGCTCTGCGCAAGGTGCGGAACATGTCGCTGCTTCCTCTCGGGGGTGCGGCCCGGAAAGAGTGGGAGCGCTCCCACAACCGCGCCTCCATGGAAGAGGGGATCACATGGACACGTCAAGATGGTCGACGTCAGCTGGTGCACTCCGGCTTCGCCCGGGGCGGGCGTCCCAGCTCGGCCCGGGGCGGGCGCCTCAGCGCCTGCGCCGCAGCCGGCCGAGGCCGAACAGGGCCAGGCAGAGGGCCGCCACCGCGACGGCGCCCACCTTCACGCTCCCGCTCGTCCCGGAGTCCTCGCCCTCGTCGGAGGAGGACGCCGAACCGCCGCCGCCGGAGGACGACTTGGACCCCGCGTCGCCCGGCGCGTCCTCCGCCTGGACCTCGCCCCCGGCGCCCTCCGTGCCGTACATCAGCTTCGAGCCGTCGGCGGAGAAGGTGACGGACTCGCCCTGCCGCTGCAACGGCACGTCGAGGCGGCCGAGCCGCTTGGGGACGCCGGCGTTCCAGTCGTAGTCGATGCCGCCGAAGTAGCCGCGCACGGCGAGCCGTTCGCCGTCCGGGGAGAGGGCGGCGTCGGTGGCCCACAGGTCGATGGGGGCGACGGGGCGGAAGACGTTCTTCCCCGAGGCGGAGAGCTTGGCCGGGCCCTCGTACAGGTGGCCGCCGTCCTCCTTCTTGTCGATGATGTAGACGCGCCCCGTCTTCGGGTGGACGATCATCGACTCGGCGTCCCGGGCGCCGTCGGAGTACGTCACGACGTACTGCGTGGCGCGCACGGTCGCGTCCTTGAGTTCCTTCGGCTCGGGCAGCTCGTAGATCCACACGTACGGCCAGGTGCCGCCGAGGTTGTCGCCGATGTCCCCGACGAGGATCCGGTTGTCCGGGCCGATGGAGATCGCCTCGACGTCGCGCGGGGTGCCGATGCCGGTGAGGGTGAGGCGGGCGACCGTCCTGCCCGTGGAGCCGTCGACGGCGTAGAGGTAGGGGCCGTCGTCGCTGTCGTTGTGCGTCCAGTAGACGCCGGGGTGCTGCCGGGAGGCGGCCAGACCGCTGGACTCGGTGATCCTCGGGTCCTCGATCGTGAAGCTCTTGTCGCCGTCGGCGGCGGAGGCGGGCGCGGCGAGCGCACCCACGAGCAGGGCCCCGGCGAGGAGGACGAACGGTCGGCGCATGCCCCAAGCCTGCCATCCCGCCCGCCTGTTCCTCACTCGTGGTCCGACTCACATCCCACGCGCCCCTCCCGTCCCCCATGATGAGCGGATGCTCAGGATCATGCCCGTCGGCGACTCGATGACGATCGGCAGCGCGGGCGAGCACACCTGGCGTCACCGCCTGTGGCGGCACCTGTGCGCGACGTACGGGGGCCCGGTCACGCTCGTCGGCCCCCGCGAGACGCTGTACGACAAGGCGGCGGACGCCCCCACGTCGCTGGCGTACGCCGATCCCGGCTTCCCCCGCCGCCACCTGGCCGGCTGGGGCGAGGGCTGGCTGCACATGGCCCCGCTCGTCGGCGACGCGGTCCGCGACTGCCGGGCGGACGTCCTGCTGGTCTCCCTCGGCCTGATAGACCTCGGCTTCTACACGAACGCCGAGCAGACGGCGCAGAACGTCCGCCTCTTCGTGGAGCGGGCGCGGGAGGCGAACCCGAAGGTCGGCATGGTCCTCCTGCCGGTGATCCCCAACATCCGCGCCGCACAGGACGAGCCGTTCGCCGCACAGGTCACCCGCTTCAACGAACTCCTCGCGAAGACGGCCGCCGACCTGGACGAGCCGGCCTCCCCCCTCCTCCTGGCCCCGGTCCCGGATACCTGGGACATCGCCACCGACACCTACGACGGCACCCATCCGAACGCCAGCGGCGAACACCGGCTGGCGGAGACCTTCGCGAAGGCCCTGCACCAGGGGTGGGGGCTGGGCGGGCCGTACGGGGGCTGAACGCCGGGCGGGCAGGCAAGGCGCGCGGTGGTGCCGCGTGCGCCGGGTGACCAAGTCACCATGCGTATCGTTGTACCGCGCGGCTGCGCCTGAGCTGGGGCAGCCGGGGAGGAGCGGCACGATGACCGTCGTAGACGACAGGATCGCCATGGCCGACGCGAACACCAGGCGCTTGGACGAGTTGTTCGAGCTGCTGGAGCAGATGCCCGTCCCCGAAGGATTCAGGGTCGAGATCGTCGGGGGCAACGTCTTCATGACACCGCAACGGGACACCCATTGGGGCATCATCCGCCGGATCGTACGGGCTGTCGAGGATCGGTTCGGGGTGGAGGTCAAGGTCTTCTCTGACGTCCGTATCGACTTCCCGGGCCACGAGAACGGTTTCTGTCCGGACGTGGCCAAGCTCCGGGACTCCGCCGAGAAGGACGACGAAGGCCGCTGGCACCACGAGGATGTCGAGTTCGTCGCCGAGGTCATCTCCCAGGGCACGGCCATCAACGACTACGGCCCGAAGAAGACCGCCTACGCGGTCGCGGAGGTGCCCGTCTATCTCATCGTGGATCCCTATCAGGGCCGTTGCTACGTCTACACCGATCCCAAGGAAGGCCACTACGTCATGTGCACGAGGGTCGACTTCGGCGGAGCCGTCGACCTGACGGCGACCGTCGTCGACCTCACCCTCAAGACCGACGCCTTCCCCCGCGACTGACCGCTTCCCCTTGCCTGGAGCCCACTCCAAGCCGTTGGCTTGACTCCCATGAAGTACACGCAGCTCGGACGCACCGGACTCAAGGTCAGCCGACTGGTCCTCGGGACCATGAACTTCGGACCGCAGACAGACGAAGCCGACAGTCACACGATCATGGACGCGGCACTGGACGCGGGCATCAACTTCTTCGACACCGCGAACGTGTACGGCTGGGGCGAGAACAAGGGCCGTACGGAATCCATCATCGGGAACTGGTTCGCCAAGGGCGGCGAGCGGCGCGACAAGGTCGTGCTCGCCACCAAGGTGTACGGCAACATGGGCACCGACGGCGACGTCTGGCCCAACCACGACAAGCTCTCCGCGCTGAACATCCGGCGGGCGGTGGACGCGTCGCTGAAGCGGCTCCGGACCGACCACATCGACGTCTACCAGTTCCACCACGTCGACCGGGACACTCCCTTCGAGGAGATCTGGCAGGCGATCGACGTGCTCGTGCAGCAGGGCAAGATCCTCTACGTCGGCTCCTCCAACTTCCCCGGCTACAAGATCGCCCAGGCCAACGAGATCGCCGCCCGGCGCGGCGGCACCATCGGCCTGGTCAGCGAGCAGTGCCTCTACAACCTCGCCGAGCGCCGCGCCGAGATGGAGGTCGTCCCGGCGGCGCAGGAGTACGGTCTCGGGGTGATCCCCTGGTCGCCGCTGCACGGCGGCCTGCTGGGCGGGGTCATCAAGAAGGAGGCCACACAGGGGCGCCGGGCGAGCGGCCGCGCTGCCGACACGCTCAAGGACACCAAGGCACGCGAGCAGATCCAGGCCTACGAGGACCTGCTCGACAAGCACGGCCTGGAGCCCGGCGAGGTCGCCCTGGCCTGGCTGCTCACCCGGCCCGGCGTGACCGGCCCGATCGTCGGCCCGCGTACGGCGGAGCAGCTCGCGTCCGCCGTGCGCGCGGTCGAGCTGGAGCTGAGCGAGGAGCTGCTGGCGGGCCTCGACGAGGTGTTCCCCGGTCCCGGCCCGTCACCGGAGGCCTTCGCCTGGTAGTCGAGCGGCGACGGCGCGCCTGCCCGGAGGTCCGCTCCGGACGGGCAGCGGGCCCGGCCGCCCGCAGGTCCCTCCCGGTGAGCGGGCGACGGCAGCCCCGGCGTCCGGAGGAGGGCCGCCCCCGTCAGGCCTGCGGCAGCAGTGCGCGGCGGCGGGCGGTCACTTTCCGAGGGCTGCCGCCACCGCCACCACGACGAACATCAGTACGAGCGCAACGGCCATGATCCGGTTCCGGGTCTTCGGGTCCACCCTTGGAGCCTAACCGGCCGCGCCGAGCGCCCAGCGGCCGACCGGCTCGTAACGCGGCTGCTCCCCGGGCACTCCGGACCTCGGCAGGTCGCTGCGCACGAGCGTCAGCTCCCGCACGGTCCACTCGCGGCCGGCGAAGGTGTGCAGCGAGTCGACGTAGGGGCGGGGGTCGACGGCGTCGCGGCTGCGGGCCAGCGTCAGGTGGGCCTTGTAGCGGCGGTGCTCGCCGAGGTCCAGGCCCGCCTTGCGGCCCGCCGCCTCCGCCCGGTCCGCCAGCAGCCGCAGCGCCGCCGTCCCGCCCGCGGCCCCGGCCCACAGCGCCCGCCCGTGGCCGAACTGCCCGCCGCCGCGCAGGGCCAGCGGGAAGGGCCCGGTGCGCCGCGCGGCCCGCTCCAGCCGTGCCGACAGTTCGGGCACGGCCTCCTCGTCGACCTCGCCGTAGAAGGCGAGGGTGAGGTGCCAGCCGGGGCGGCCGGTCCAGCGCAGCCGGTCGGCGCCGGGCAGTCTCCGCAACGCGGCGACCTCGGCGGCGAGC
This sequence comes from Streptomyces sp. NPDC051051, assembly GCF_040682975.1. Taxonomy (NCBI): domain Bacteria; kingdom Bacillati; phylum Actinomycetota; class Actinomycetes; order Kitasatosporales; family Streptomycetaceae; genus Streptomyces; species Streptomyces sp. NPDC051051. The sequence goes on along the minus strand of NZ_JBFBCB010000032.1, from coordinate 6,857 downwards.
TCGTCGGCCACGTCCCGCGGGGGCAGCACGGCGGCGAAGAGTCTCATGGGGCCAGTGTGCCCTCCGCCACCGGCCCCGGACGGGTCATACCGCGGCCGACAGTTCCTTGCGCCGCTCCCGCGGGACGAACCGCAGGACCGGGTGGCCGTGGCGCCAGCCGACGGAGAGCCGCAGGCCGCCGACGCGGGCCAGGACCAGGCCGACGACCGCCGCCGCGAGCGCGGAGACCGCGCCGCCCGCCGCGAGGCCCGCCCGGACGCCGTACGCGTCGGTGATCCAGCCGGCGATCGGCGCGCCGACCGGGGAGCCGCCGAGGAAGACCATCATGTAGAGGGCCATGACGCGGCCGCGCATGGCCGGGTCGGTGCCCATCTGGATGGTGGTGTTCGCGGTGACGTTGACCGTCATGCCGAACATGCCGATCGGCGCCATGAGCAGAGCGAACAGCCACAGGGACGGGGCGGCGGCGGCGACCAGTTCCATCACGCCGAACGCCACGGCCGCCGCGATCAGCACCCGCATGCGGGAGGTCCCGCGGCGGGCGGCGAGCAGCGCGCCGGCGAGCGAGCCGACGGCCATCAGGGTGTTGAAGAGGCTGTAGGAGCCGGCGCCCGCGTGGAAGACGTCGTCGGCGAAGGCGGAGAGGTAGACGGGGAAGTTGAAGCCGAAGGTGCCGACGAAGCCGACCAGGACGATCGGCCAGATCAGGTCCGGGCGGCCGGCGACGTAGTGCAGGCCCTCCCGCAGCTGGCCCTTGCCGCGCGGGGCGCGCCGGACGGCGTGCAGTTCGCGGCCCCGCATCAGCAGCAGTCCGGCGATGGGCGCGACGAAGGACAGGCCGTTCGCGAGGAACGCCCAACCGGTGCCCACCCCGGTGATCATCAGGCCGGCGACGGCCGGGCCGACGAGGCGGGCGGACTGGAAGTTCGCGGAGTTGAGGCTGACCGCGTTCTGGAGCTGGTCGGGGCCGACCATCTCGGAGACGAAGGACTGGCGGGCCGGGTTGTCCAGGACGGTCGCGAGTCCGACGGCGAAGGCGGCGACGTAGACGTGCCAGACCTCGACGTGTCCGGAGAGGGTGAGCAGCGCGAGCGCGATCCCGGTGACGGCCATGGCCAGCTGGGTGAAGAGGAGGGTGCGGCGCTTGGGCCAGCGGTCGACGAGGACGCCGCCGTAGAGGCCGAACAGGAGCATCGGCAGGAACTGCAGGGCCGTCGTGACGCCGACGGCGGTGGCGGAGCCGGTGAGGCTCAGCACCAGCCAGTCCTGGGCGATGCGCTGCATCCAGGTGCCGATGTTGGAGACGACCTGGCCGGCGAAGAACAGCCGGTAGTTCCTGACCCTCAGGGAACTGAACATCGAGGACCTGCGGGTGCCCCCGGACGGGCCGGGGGGAGAGTCGTGGGTGGTCGGTGCGGGGGCGGAGTGTGCTCCGGGTCCCGTACTCAACAGGGTCGCCTCCTCGCGAAGTGCCTACAGGTGTGCGAGCTTCTCCAGGACGGGGGCGGCGGCGCGCAGCTTCGCCCACTCGTCCTCGTCGAGACCGTCGACCAGGGTGGCCAGGAAGGCGTTCCGCTTGGCGCGGCTCTCCGCGAGCATGGCCTCGGCCTGCTCGGTCTTCGTGACGACCTTCTGGCGGCGGTCCTCGGGATGAGGCTCCAGCCGGACCAGGCCCTTGGCCTCCAGGAGCGCCACGATGCGGGTCATCGACGGCGGCTGTACGTGTTCCTTGCGGGCCAGCTCACCGGGGGTGGCACTGCCGCACAGGGAAAGGGTGCCCAGCACCGACATCTCGGTGGGGCTCAGTGACTCGTCGACGCGCTGGTGCTTGAGCCGACGGGACAGCCGCATCACGGCGGATCGCAGGGAGTTCACGGCGGCAGCGTCGTCGCCATGTTCGAGGTCCGGCATGTATTTAGAGTAACTCATTACTCTGACTAAGGAACACCGTGGGGTGCGTCGCTTCCCGTGACGCGCGCCACTGAATCGCCACATCACCCCAATGTCACTCAAACGGGTGGTGCGGGCGCGGAACGGCACCCACCGTCCCGGATCGTGCCGCGACCCTCGTAGCCATGGGGACCGATGTGCTCAGCCTGCGAATGGACCACGAGCTGCTCGAACGGCTCCGGCACCATGCCGCCAGAAGAGGAATGAGCGTCCAGGACTACGTCGTCCGGACGCTCATGCGCGATGACTTCGACGAGCGGTTCCAGACCGCGGTCGAGGAGACGGAGAAGTTCTACGGCCTCACCTGAGCCGCGGGAAGCGGTCCGGGTGAGGCCGTACGGCGCGGGTCGGGCGCGCGGCCCGGGCGAGGCACGCGCCCTCGGGCGAGGCACGCGGCCCGGGTCGGGCACGCGGCTCAGGTCAGGCCCAGGGCCGGCATCAGGTAGTAGAAGGCGAACACGGCGGAGACCACGTACATCGGGACCGGCACCTCACGGCCGCGGCCGGCCGCCAGGCGCAGCACCGCGAAGGTGATGAAGCCCATGCCGATGCCGTTGGTGATCGAGTAGGTGAACGGCATCATCACCATCGTGACGAAGGCCGGGATCGCGATCGTGTAGTCGGCCCAGTCGATCTCCTTGACCGAACCGGCCAGGATCAGGAAGCCCACCGCGAGGAGGGCCGGGGTGGCCGCCTGGGAGGGGACCATCGTGGCGACCGGGGTCAGGAACAGGGCGACGGTGAAGAGGCCGCCGGTGACGATGTTCGCGAAGCCGGTGCGGGCGCCCTCGCCGACGCCGGCCGTGGACTCCACGAAGGCGGTGGTGGCGGAGGAGGAGCTGGCGCCGCCGGCGGCCACGGCGAGACCGTCGACGAAGAGGACCTTGTTGATGCCGGGCATCTGGCCCTGCGCGTCGGTCAGCTTGGCCTCGTCGCTGACGCCCATGATCGTGCCCATCGCGTCGAAGAAGCACGACAGCAGCACGGTGAAGACGAAGAGGACGCCGGTCAGCACGCCGACCTTGCCGAAGCCGCCGAAGAGGCTGACCTCGCCGATGAGCCCGAAGTCGGGGGTGGCGACGGGGTTGCCGGGCCACTCCGGGGTGGTCAGGCCCCAGGACGGGACGGTGGCGACCGCGTCGACGACCAGCGCCAGCGCGGTCATCGCGACGATCGAGATGAGGATCGCGCCCGGCACCTTGCGGACGATCAGCGCGAGCGTCAGCAGCGCGCCGAGGATGAAGACGAGAACCGGCCATCCGTTGAGGTGGCCGTCGCTGCCGAGCTGGAGCGGGACGGTGGTCTGGGCGACGTCCGGGATGCGGGTGACGAAGCCGGAGTCGACGAGACCGATCAGCATGATGAACAGGCCGATACCGATGCTGATGGCCTTGCGCAGGCCGAACGGCACGGCGTTCATGACCCGCTCGCGCAGACCGGTCGCCACCAGCAGCATGACCACGAGACCGGCGAGGACGACCATGCCCATCGCGTCCGGCCAGGCCATCCGGGGCGCGAGCTGGAGCGCGACGACGGAGTTGACGCCGAGGCCGGCGGCCAGCGCGATGGGCACGTTGCCGATGACGCCCATCAGCAGCGTCGTGAACGCCGCCGTGACGCAGGTGGCGGTGACGAGCTGGCCGTTGTCGAGCTGGTGCCCGTACATGTCCTTCGCGCTGCCGAGGATGATCGGGTTCAGCACGATGATGTAGGCCATCGCGAAGAAGGTGGCGAAACCGCCCCGGATCTCCCGGGGCAGCGTGCTGCCCCGCTCGGAGATGCGGAAGAAGCGGTCGAGCGCGCCGTGGGCGGGCGTGCCGCCCGGTTCTCCGGGCGCGGGGACCTTGGCGGGGGCCGAGGTGGACATGTGGAACCTCATCACCGGCGGACATCCCCCATGCCGCTTTGGCGCTTCCTACGAATGAAAATGGTCAGAGGCAAACGGATTCAGTATGAACACATAAATCGGCGAACACCATCTCCGCGCGTAGAACTGATCGCCTCGTAGGCTGTCCCCATGGCGAAGTGGACCCCCAAGCACGAGGCGCCGGAGCCCCTGGAGGGCCCCGTGGTCGCCACCATCACCGGCGGCACGATCCTCTGGTTCGCCCTCTTCCTCGTCCAGCTGCCCTTCTACGGCTGGTTCGACGACCACGGCCACCTCTGGTGGCTGTGGACCTGCCTCGCGGGCGGCGGTCTGGGGTTCATCGGCATCTGGTACGTCCGCAGGCGGGACGCGGCGATCAAGCGGGGCGCCGCCGAACAGCGGTGACCGCGGAGCCGGGGCGTCCCCGGAGCGGAGGTCGGGGTGTCCCCGGAGCCGGGAGTCGGGGAACCCGTGGCCGGCACGTGCCACCCCCGCACGAGGGCCGTCCTCCCCAGGTCGGATCTTCCGCCACCCCGGCGGGTGAACACCTCCGTCCGCACGTACCGTCGATGCCATGACCCACACCGACGCCGCCGCCACCGCCCGGGCCCCCGCGGCGACCGGGCTCACCGCCGCCGAGGTCGCCGAGCGCGTGGCGCGCGGTCAGGTCAACGACGTGCCCGTCCGCAGCAGCCGCTCGGTCGGCGAGATCGTCCGGGCCAACGTCTTCACCCGGTTCAACGCGATCATCGGCATCCTCTGGGTCGTCATGCTGTTCGTCGCCCCGGTGCAGGACAGCCTCTTCGGGTACGTCATCCTCGCCAACACCGGCATCGGCATCGTCCAGGAGTGGCGGGCGAAGAAGACCCTGGACTCCCTCGCCGTCATCGGCGAGGCCCGCCCCACCGTCCGGCGCGACGGGGCCGCCGTCGCCGTCGGCACCTCCTCCCTCGTCCTGGACGACATCGTCGAGATCGGGCCCGGCGACAAGGTCGTGGTGGACGGGGTGTGCGTCGAGGCCGACGGTCTGGAGATCGACGAGTCGCTGCTCACCGGTGAGGCCGACCCCGTCGTCAAACACCTCGGCGACCAGGTGATGTCCGGCAGCTTCGTGGTGGCGGGCGGCGGCGCCTTCCGGGCCACCAGGGTCGGGCGCGAGGCGTACGCCGCCCAGCTCGCCGAGGAGGCGTCCCGCTTCACCCTCGTCCACTCCGAGCTGCGCACCGGCATCTCCACGATCCTCAAGTACGTGACGTGGATGATGGTCCCGGCCGCGATCGGCCTGGTGATCACCCAGCTCTTCGTCAAGAACAACGACCTCAAGGAGTCGATCGCGAGGACCGTCGGCGGGATCGTGCCGATGGTCCCGGAGGGCCTCGTCCTGCTGACCTCCGTCGCCTTCGCCATCGGCGTCGTCCGGCTCGGCCGCAAACAGTGCCTCGTCCAGGAACTGCCGGCCATCGAGGGCCTCGCCCGCGTCGACACCGTCTGCCTGGACAAGACCGGCACCCTCACCGAGGGCGGCATGGACGTCGCCGAGGTCCGCGCCCTCGACGGCGGCGACGACGGGTACGTCCGCAAGGTGCTCGGCGCGCTCGGCGCGTCCGACCCGCGGCCCAACGCCTCCCTCCAGGCGATCGTCGACGCCTGCCCGGACACCGGGGACTGGCGCCGCACCGGGTCCCTGCCCTTCTCCTCCGCCCGCAAGTACAGCGGCGCCGCCTTCGACGAGGGCGACGGCGCGAGCAGCACGTGGCTGCTCGGCGCCCCCGACGTCCTCCTCGCCGACGGTGACCCCGCCCTCGCCGAGACGGAGCGGCTCAACGAGCAGGGCCTGCGCGTGCTGCTCCTCGCCCGTACCCCGCACGGCCTCGACGACCCCGAGGCCACCCGCGGCGCCCGCGCCACCGCCCTGGTCGTCCTGGAGCAGCGGCTGCGCCCCGACGCGGCCGACACCCTGCGCTACTTCGCCGAACAGGACGTCCGCGCCAAGGTCATCTCCGGCGACAACGCGGTGTCCGTGGGCGCCGTGGCCGCCAAGCTGGGCCTGGACGGCCGTGCGGTGGACGCGCGCCGGCTGCCCGCGGAGCGGGAGCCGATGGCCGCCGCGCTCGACGAGGGCACGGTGTTCGGGCGGGTCACCCCGCAGCAGAAGCGGGACATGGTCGGCGCCCTCCAGGCGGGCGGGCACACGGTCGCGATGACCGGGGACGGCGTCAACGACGTCCTCGCGCTGAAGGACGCGGACATCGGCGTGGCGATGGGTTCCGGCTCGGAGGCCACGCGGGCGGTGGCCCAGATCGTGCTGCTGGACAACAGCTTCGCCACGCTCCCGTCGGTGGTGGCGGAGGGCCGGCGGGTCATCGGCAACATCACGCGGGTGGCCACGCTGTTCCTGGTGAAGACCGTGTACTCGGTGCTGCTGGCGCTGCTGGTGGTGTGCTGGCAGGTGGAGTACCCGTTCCTGCCCCGCCACCTCACCCTGCTGTCGACGCTGACGATCGGCGTCCCGGCGTTCTTCCTCGCCCTCGCCCCCAACAAGGAGCGCGCGCAGCCCCACTTCGTACGGCGGGTGATGCGGTACTCGGTCCCGGGCGGGGTGCTGGCCGCGGTGGCGACCTTCGTGACGTACCTGGTCGCCCGGCACCACTACATCGGGGCGGGGTCGCTGGAGGCCGAGACGAGCGCGGCGACGCTGACCCTGTTCCTGATCTCGATGTGGGTGCTGGCGATCATCGCCCGGCCCTACACCTGGTGGCGGGTCCTGCTGGTGGCGGCCATGGGAGCGGCCTTCGTGCTCGTGCTGGCGGTGCCGTGGCTCCAGGACTTCTTCGCGCTGAAGCTGGTCGGCATGGCCATGCCGTGGACCGCGGTGGGGGTCGCCGCGGTCGCGGCGGCCGTCCTGGAACTCCTGTGGAGGTGGATCGACCGCCGCGTGCCGGCTTAGACGTCATCTCATTTGGCGAGTCTGCGGTAGCAGATGAGGGTGCAGGCGATGCTGGTGAAGGCGAGGAAGTGGTCGGCCTTGCGTTCGTAGCGG